>JAGORE010000009.1 GCA_018062985.1 Rickettsiales bacterium
TCTCAGATTCTGGTAATGGAACTGTAACTTCAGGCGAAGATTCAACAGCTTCAGCAACACTTGCTACTACTTCTTCTGCAGGAACAACTTCAACCACATTATTACTTACAGCAGTAGGTTCTGTAACAACTTCAACCTTCTTCTTCTGCTTAGGTTTCTCAGATTCTGGTACTGGAACTGTAACTTCAGGCGAAGATTCAACAGCTTCAGCAACACTTGCTACTACTTCTTCTGCAGGAACAACTTCAACCACATTATTACTTACAGCAGCCGGTTCTGTAACAACTTCAACCTTCTTCTTCTGCTTAGGTTTCTCAGATTCTGGTAATGGAACTGTAACTTCAGGCGAAGATTCAACAGCTTCAGCAACACTTGCTACTACTTCTTCTGCAGGAACAACTTCAACCACATTATCACTCTGAGATTTATTTTCTGACATCGCATCTGCTTGAGACTTATTATTTTGCTCAGAGTTAATATTATTTTTATCACCCTCATCAAGATTATTTTTTTCAGCACTACTATAATCTTCAGCATTTTGCTGAGAACTCTGAAGTTTATACTTATCCAACATTTTTTCATCAGATATCTCAGATGCAACAGGCACTCCGAGATTCATTTTGACACCCCTTATAGATGTATCTATTGTCTTTAGAGTTTCACTATCAAGAGCACTCCTACCTTTTGTAGAACAAAAATATAAAACAGGTTTACCATTTTGATATTCAACAACCTCATACGAATCACTAATAATTCTTCCACTGACAACTTCTCTACGATTGAAAGAAATAGAAAATCTTCCAATGATATTTCCATCTACTTTCAAAGAATGTATTTTTCTATCTGGATCAAAATGGTTAATTAACCTCCCGTGCTTTAAAAAATATGTACCCAAAGTATTGGAGCGCTCTCTAAATCTAGGCACTTCAGGAAACTGGTCAGTATCAAAAGTACTATATATACTGTAAGCACATATATCTTGATCTGCTACAGTTTTTGGGTCCATATAGCCCAAAACAAAATCTTCTTGTTTCTTTAATTCTTTCTTAAGCTCATATTGCACTTCAGGACTACCACGCAATAAATCTTGTTGCTTTATCTCTTGAATCTCCGTAAGAGAATAAAATTTCTTATATCTCTTACGCAACACCTCAATCATTGGAGATCCACACACAACGTGTATATTAATGATCTTGCTAACTTCCTCTGTTGTAGGTTGAATAAACCAAAAGCAATATTTACCTTTTTCAATATCAGTCGATACACCTAATACTTCTTGAGAATCTTTATTTTTATCACTGATCTGTTTTTTTGAAATAACACCACCTTGCCTAGAAGTTCTTTCCTCTAGAAGCAAGTTAAGATTCTCCACAAGCTCATTACTAATCTTCTCACCACGAGCCAATAAATTTTTATGCTTTTCTCTTATTTCTCTTATCTTATTCATTAACTGCATATCAGTAAGGCGAGCCAGAGATTCTTTAGTAACTTTCTCATGCATCATGCTACTAATTTCACTCTCATGCTCAGGAGGATATGTTCCTGGAGAGAACTGTGATGCATAACTTATATAATTACTATCTAAAGCCGATATATTATCGCTATGATGAACAAATAAATAATATATATTATTGATAACTACTGATGCTTTTTTATCATTAATTTCATTTTTCTGAAAGATACCACTTACAAGATCATGCGTCTTTTCATAAAAATCATTATCTTCTTCACTAATTCCTGTAATAGCTTCGACCACTCCAGAGTAGTTTTTATCTTTAAGACTATTTAAAGCAAAAATCAAAGAATCTTGCGGCATCTCATCGTTTAGTGTGGGTTTTGTACCCTCATCATCTTCATCACTTTCTTTCATAAAACTCAATGGTATTGTGATTCTGTACGATGAAAAATATAACAATAATTAATTAATTATCGGTTAATCAAGCATTGTTATTATAACTAACCTGACCTGAACTTTCTAAACCTAAATTATAAAGTTCTTCTTCAGCCATATTACCTATTCTTTCATAAACGTTTACAAGAAACTCTCCTGATAAAACATCTCCATTGCCAAAGGAAATTTGAAAGTCTAGTAGCTTATTTTCAAATGCTGCAACTCTAATAATTTGTTCAGATTTTTTATCTGTAAAAATACCAGAACCAGAAATAGCAATATAAGAGATACCAGCACCAGATAGTAAATCTCTCCATTTCCCAGATTCTTTTGTGGTAACATCAACTATTTGATTATTAAGTAAAAACTTTGTAGCTCTCATTCCTCCAACCACTTCAAATTCTTGTGAAAGCTCATTATAAACTTTAAGCAACATTAGCGATCCGCTTTGAACTGACATCATCCCCCTCTACATTAAATTTAAATTTCATGACCATCTTATTAGTAAAACCATCAGACATAACATCAAGCTCCATCTGCAAAAATGAAACCTCAGTAATATAGACGCCTTCATACTTTATATTTTGCCCGACAAGCTCATTTTTGACTATTTCCCCCCAAGACAAAATATCTTCAATAGATTCATTTTGTGAATAAATAGCAATATCATGAAGAAAATATACTCTTGTAATATCTTTGACAGATCTATCAAAAACCAACATTTTTCCTAAAAATAACAATGGAAACTGTGAGTCTTTAGGGACTTTCCTATATATTTTTAGTTTGTGCTTTAGATGCACGTTTGAAACAAGCTTATTATAAATCAAACGCTGTAGCGCTATAAAATAGCTTTTTTTAACGTCTTCTAGCTCCATAAAATCTCTCAAAATTAATGATTAAAAACAAAAAATCTCTCGAAAACGATCTCGAGAGATAAAAAGCGACTAAATACTTGTAGATTAAGCATAAAGAAAAGCAATGATACTGATGGTTTAGCACATAATTATTAAAATGTCAATATATTTGCAATATATTTTTAGTTATCTAATTTTAGACATAAATAATGGAAAGAACTTGATCAAGTCATAAGCGCTGAAACAACGGCTAGTTTTTTGTAAATCTTCTGCCGATAAGCAATAATAAAACAACGCACTATTAGAAGCATCATATAAAGACAGTCCTTGTGCAACCCAACTACCAATAACACCAGATAAAACATCTCCCGTACCACCAACCCTCATCTCCGGACATCCAGTCTTATTTTCTACAATGTTACCCCTACTATCCGAAACAATATCGACATGTCCTTTAACCACCATATGCAATTTATACTTACGAGACATCGAGCATATATTAGCAACTGTAGCATCAGAATTAAATAATCTACAAAACTCTTGTTTATGTGGCGTGACAACCCATTTTTCTTTTTGTGGTATTTCTAATATTTTTGGAAATAACGCCTGCGCATCAATCACTGTCGGGATAGACGAATTGCTCAATATCTCAAGTATAGCCTCTTGCGTTTCTGCATCACCTCCAAGACCTGGACCAATCACTAAAGACTGATTTTCTTTAGCTAAATTTAATATTAAGTCGACATCTTCTAATGTTAATTTATCTTTCTTAAACGTATGAAGAAAAAAATTTAATGAATATTTTTTTGCAGTTTCAATATGAGCTAATGGCAACACAAGACTAACAAGATCAGTTCCAGATAATTCCGCACCTAAAGCAGCTAAAATAGGAGCTCCATAATATCGACTATTGCCAGCAACAACCAAAACTTTTCCACACTCCCCTTTATGTGAGTCTTTTTTTCTTATAGGCAATTTATATTGCATGTGCTATCCTCCAAGATACTTAAATTATAATACCGCATAATGACAAATACAACTATTGTAGTAGCATCAGATCATAGAGGGGTGATACTAAGAAATTCAATACTCGAATATCTCAAAACCTTAAATATTCAAACCATCAACCTAGGACCACAATCTGCTGAAGAAAAAACAGATTACCCGTTAATAGCAGAAAAAACATGCCAACTAATACTACAAAATAACGCAACATACGGTATCTTAATCTGTAACACAGGAATCGGCATGTCTATTACAGCAAACAGATTTAAAGGAATCCGTGCAGCCTTATGTTATAACCACGAACATGCTGAGTTAGCAAAAAAGCATAATAATGCGAACATCTTAATATTCGGCTCAAATTACATTAAGACTGAAGAAGCCATATCTGCAATAAAAAAATTTCTAGAAAGTATCTTTGAAAAAGGCAGACATGCTAAGAGAGTCAAAATGATAGACAGCATCAGATAAATCGTGAAATTATGTCTATAATTTTATTATGAGCATCGTTAGGATTCGTACTAGAAGTATCTATTACATGGTATCTATTCTGATTTTGAGAAGCCAATTCTAAAAACCCCTTTCTAACTCTCATATGAAATTCATCATTTAATTGTTCATATCTATCAGTATATCTAGAAGACTTTCTATCTTTCCTTTTCAAAAACACTTTATCAGGTATATTCAATAAAAACGTAATATCAGGCGTCAAATCACCAAGAAATTGTTTATGCATCTGATTCATCACTCCTAGATCCAGCCCATGACCGTAATGCTGATATGCAATCGTAGAATCATAGAATCTATCACAAATCACTATTTTGTTTTGCATTAAACTAGGCATAATAACATTATGCACATGCTCTACTCTTGCAGCAAAATGAAGTAATAGTTCAGAGCTATGCTCTAATGATAAATTTTGATCTAATAAAATCTTTCTAATCTCTTCTGCCGCAACCGTACCACCAGGCTCTCTAGTAAGAATTGCGCTAACATTACGATTAATCAAGTGCTGCAATATTAACTTACTATGAGTGGACTTCCCACATCCTTCACATCCTTCAAAAGTAATAAATACAGGCCTATTTTTCATACCCTCTATATTTTTAATGAAGTGTAATTTTCTTCTTAGATACAGTATTGACTATAAAATCCAAATCTTCTTTGGTGACCTGGTGCTTAAGATTATCATGTATATAAGTAGTCGATATTGCTATAGCCTTAGCCATAGTATCTATTTTTACCCTATGCTGCATCTCTTGACGCGAAATCTCCAACCTTTCTCTATGAAGCTTATGTTTTTGTTTTATTTTCTCACTTAAAGACTCTTCGCTTGCATCTAGCAATTCTTTAAGGTTGTCTTTTGTATTTTTTTGTAAGATTTCAACTTTTTGTTTTAATGTCTTATGTTGCTTTAAATAATATTTCAGCGTCTTATTTGCTTCTAGCGCAATATTATCCGCTTCTAATATTTTATCTTTTATTTCAGCAGAATAAGAGTCTAGATATTCTAACACAGCCTTCTTTGTTGGCTTGAATATCAAACCTATAAAGATAAAAAGACAAATTGCTTCCCAAAAATGTGCATTCATTTTAGTTAATATACTTCTCTAATTTTTTTCTATTTACAGATTGATTTGTCACTTTCTTGATGATTTCCTCAGCTGTATCCAAAGTCAATTTTTCAAAATCTTCAGACATTGATTGATAAAAATCAGATACCTCTCTTTCATACTCATGCAACTCCTGACTAAATTGCTTATCTAACTCAGCTATTTTTTTATCAGCCATTTCTTTAATTTCTTTCATAGCCACATCAAGACTATCTGAATTATATTTTTTAGCTAGCTCAATTTTTTCTTCATAAGACTTTTTTAAATCTTCTGCTCTAGCCATTAGTGCCTCTGCTTCCTGTATTTGCTTAGCGACATAGCTTTTACGCGAGCCAAACAACTTTCTAAAAGCAGGAATAATAACAAACAGAGCTACAAGGTACTGTAGCAAAAAAATAGACAACACCCAGAAAACTTGCGACGCAAACGTAGAAACATCAAATTGAGGCATTTGTTTTTACCAATCTACATAAATATTAAGATCATAGCTATACCTAGAGCAAAGATTCCCATTGCTTCCGCCATTCCGGCACCGATCATAGCATATTTCGCCATTTTTGTTTCTGCTGATGGATTACGCGCTATTGATTTCACTAAAGCAGCAAAAACATTAGCCACAGCAATAGCTGCACCAAACATACCAAAAGCCATAAAACCAATTGCTATATATTTAAAAGCGGCTGCATCCATATCTATCCTCTGAATAAATTATAATAGTGTTCATTATACGCATTACAATAAATTAATGCAAGTTAATAGCATCGTTTATATACACACAACTTAATATAGTAAAAATATAGGCCTGGAGTATCGCTACAAACAACTCAAACCCTGTAAAAATCGTAATAAAAGATATTGGCAATATCCCCCAAACTCCCATTACAGTTACAAAGCCGGCAATAATAAACATCAAAACATGACCGGCAAACATATTCGCTGCTAAACGAATACACAAACTTACTGGTCTAGTAAAATAAACAAATATTTCAATTACTACCATAAATGGTAATAACACCATCGGAACACCATCTGGTACAAAAAAATGTAAAAATTTTAATCCATGTTTTATAAAAGCATAGATAGTCACAAGCAAGAATACTAATAGCGCTAGAGTAAAAGTAATAGAAATATGACTTGTTACTGTAAAACCATGTGGAATCATTCCGAGTATATTTAACATTAATATAAAATAAAATAGACCAAACACAAAAGGCAAAAACTTCTCACCCTTACCCTCTGTATTTTCATTCAACATATCTACAATAAAATTATGAAATACCTCCGCTGAAGCCTGCACTCTTCCTGGAATTAGTTGACGCTTACACATTGATAACATAAAAAATAACGTAACAAAAGACAAAGCTATTATCATAAATATAGCAGAATTAGTAATCGAAATATCAATCCCAGCAATTTTTATATCAAAAACATTATAAACGTTAAACTGGTCTAATGGACTATGTGACATATGTTCTAATCTTTAACTAATTTATATAATACAATAAAACATGCTATAAAAGCAAACACTAAACAAACTACCTTAAATATATATTTTGTATTAAAATAATGATCTAATATATGCCCGATAAATACACCTGTGCCCACAGAAGCAACTATCTCCATACAAATGACTGATGAACTAACCTTATAATGGTTGATTCTTCTTTCTTGAGATACAAGATGATTATTTTTATACTTCTCAATCCTATTTCTCAGATCTCTAATATTCATAAAATTATTCAGTAATATAAAAAATCTATGAAGATAATATATCAAAATAATACTAGTTGTATATAAAAAATACCAAGACAATATCTAAGTCACAATAACCTTAGTGAAAGCGCATCACATCCGATATCACTTCAATAAGCTTATCTTTGATATAAGGCTTCGAGATATATCCATTTGCACCAAGAGATACAGCCTCTTTTAACTCCACCTCATTACCTATGCCTGTTTGCATTACAACCGGTATAGACTTCAAAAAACTACTAGATTTTATATTTTGTAAGCATTCAATACCGCTCATTCCTGGCATCATAATATCCAGAAACACCATACCAACATCATCATAATGATCGCTCAAATATTGCATCGCATCAATACCATTATTCACAGAATGCACATCAAAGCCTTCACTTTCCAAAACCATACTACCAACAACACAACAACCCTGGTCATCATCAACAAACAATATTTTATTTCTATCTTTTTTTACTGCATTTTTAGAAATTTCAAAATTATAAGGAATAGCAAAAGAAAATACACTACCACCACCAATATTATCTTCTACATTAAGTACACCATTATGACTATAAACAATTTCAGCGACTATAGCCAAACCTAAGCCACTACTTCCAGCATTATTATTTGTTCTAGTACTTTGCGTAAATGAATTAAAAATTGCAATCTTTTCTTCATCAGGAACACCAACTCCCCTATCTAACACAGATACCTCAAGACAATCCAAGACAACACCATTCCTTACAGTCTGAGTTTTTTCCTTGATACAGACGATGATCTTGTTATTTGCATCACTATATTTTATAGCATTAGATAATAAATTATTCATAAGCCGCATAATTTGATCTTTATCAACATAAATGTCTTTTGAACCATCAAGTAAATTTTCTAATTCTATTGAAATGTTCTTCTGATCTGCAAAAAATCTAATTTCTTCAACAGCATTATTCACTAAAACCACCATGTCACACAGCTGCTTTTCTAATATCATTTTACCTTGTTTAAACTTAAGAAAATCCAACACACTAGTGACAAGCTTAAATAATCTTTGACTATTAAGATGTAATTGCTTAAGAAGATTTTGCTTTTTTATTTCATCATAATTATCATAATTATCTATCAATAAAGAAGATGCGCCGCTAATAACCTGGACAGGCGTTCGGATTTCATGATTTATATTTCTCAAAAACTCATCTTTTACCCTCAAAGCTTCATTTAAAGATAGAGTTCTCATTTTCACCTTCTCTTCTAAAACACTATTTAACACATCTTTATTATGCAAAAGAGTAGTAGCAAATACTTCTTTATTTCTTGTAAACAGCACGCCTATAACAAAAGAATGTACAAACAAATACATTGCGATCAAAGTATGTTCTGCCCCAGAAACCCACACTAAACTGTTATTTTTCATATAAAACATTGCCACTCCAACAAAGAACCCCACGGGAAACAATACTAAAAAAGCAAAGCAATCTAAAACCATAATAAATATTAAAGCCGCAGTAGTATAATTTATAAGCCACCACAACGAATCTGTATTTTGTAACAACAAATAGGTAGCTAATACAGGAACCACAAAGGTAACCATACCATACCAATACAGCGCCAAATATTTCTTTAATCTCTTTGGCCACAATTCTCTTAGCAACAAAATCACAGACAAAAGGAACGCAGCCCCCCTTATTATCAATTCATCAAAAGATACGTGTGCGAAATATGCTCTAAGAAAATATGCCAAAGGATAGTTAATAACTCCAAAAATGGAAAAAATAGTGTAGGGCGCACCATACTGATTAATTCTATTTGTACAAAATCTTGATAATTTCTCTAAAACGACCATAATTTTGCACCTCTGCATTATTAAATAAAAATTAATTTCTACACATTTTTTTATAAAATCAATAAAAATTTGCACAAAAGCATCAAAAATAATTAACACCCCTAATAAGATATTAAATTTTATAAAATATTTTTTATTATTTCTCTAATATCAGCTTTATTAGTGACAAAACTATCTCACTATAAAAAATGTTAGACAAAGAAAAGATCGCTCAGGATTTTATAAATCTATTTTTAAACAAAAAAAAAGGCCATTTAACAGAATATGTTTATTACGGCGAAGATTTTTTTGGACAATTAATTAAAAATAATAAAAATTACTACCCATATCATTCGGAAATAAAACTCATTAGTGACAATCAAGACCTTCTTTCTAGAACCTTAGGAATAAACAAGAATATTGTTGAGATAGGACCAGGGTCTCAAGAATCTATAAATAACAAAACAATCCCATTAATAAAAACCTTACAAAACGTTAGTTCATATACAGCTATAGATTCTAACTTACCATATGCCCAATATGCAGCTCATCATGTACAAAAACTTACTGGAATATCAACAC
Source organism: Rickettsiales bacterium (assembly GCA_018062985.1). Taxonomy (GTDB): domain Bacteria; phylum Pseudomonadota; class Alphaproteobacteria; order Rickettsiales; family JABSSG01; genus JAGORE01. The sequence continues at coordinate 9,505 of JAGORE010000009.1, forward strand.
ACGAGATCCAAAGCTCATTTTTTGGAAAAAAGCAGCTTGTATACCCCACCGATCTTGTACTAATACTCTTAGGCATTACATTTTGTAATACCGAAGATACACACATAGAAACTTTTTTCAAAAATACTGCCGAACAATTAAGAACCAATGATCATTTTATATTTTCTATAGATGCTAATACAAATCCAGATCTTATAAACAAAGCTTATAACAATACCTGGTTAGAAGGTTTAGCATTTAACGTTTTCTTGTTCTTTAAAAAATTGTTTAATATAGAAAAATTTAATCCAAAACTCTTCAAATATAAATTTCACTGGCATCAAGCTCTGTCAGAAGTGCAAATTTACCTTACAGCTACAGAAGCACAAAACTTTATATTTAACAATCATAAAATTACTATAAAGCCGCAACAAGATTTTCATATTATTACATCACGAAAAAGACCAGAGTCATTTTACAAAAAAATACTCAAAGATAACAATATAGCTTTGATAAAAACACTAGAGCAAGATAGTGACAACTTAAAGATATATATAACTCAAGCACTATAAAGCTTTTAGCAAATCCAACAAACCACGCCTAATGTTTGAATCTTTAATTTTAGAATAATTTTTGACCAAAGTAACAAGTTCACTATCAGACACACCAACTGGTGCATTATAAAGAAACTCTTCTTTTTCTTCGTTTAAACTACATTGAATATTATTACCTTTATTAAGGTCATCAAAAAAATAACTTATAGATGTATCCAAATTATCAGCTAAGAGAAACAAATTACTACTTGAAATCTTATTAGCCCCCTTTTCATATTTTTGGATCTGTTGAAAAGAAACACCTAATATATTACCAATATCACTTAAACTTCTCCCCTTTTTTAATCTTAGCATTTTTAATTTATAACCAATATGGTTATCTATATTACTAGGTGAGGTCTTACTCATGCGTTTACAGCCTAATTTAGGTATACCTCTCTCTGTAAAGAAATATGTTTACCACTGTTATTATAACTAAAAGTATAACAACAATACTATTCCCAAATTGACTAAATATACTAATATTTTTCAAAGAAGATGGTATTTTTTGTTGAATCACCCCACTAGTGTTGAGTGAAAGATACGCTTTGATTCTGCCATAACTATCAACGGTGGCAGAAATGCCGGTATTTGCAACTCTCACCATAGGTATCCCATATTCTACAGCACGCAATCGTGTCATATCAAAATGCTGATACGGCCCCGGTGTATCTCCATACCATGCATCGTTAGTAAAATTAATTAAGAACATTGGTCTAACTTTGTCGTGAATAATCTCCTTAGGAAATAAAGATTCGTAACAGATTAAAGGACTAAAACTAGGTAATGTGCCCAATGACATAGTGTAAGGCCCATCACCGGCTTCAAAATCAATCAAACCATTACTGATGTTATACATCTGCTCAGGAAACCACTTTCTAAATGGCAAATATTCTCCAAATGGCACCAAATGAAATTTATCATGGTATGCCACCACTTTACCCTCATCGTTATAAGCCACAACAGAGTTATAAACCCTATGATTATGAAACCTCTCAACGCCAGTGATAAGGTAGTTATTTGGCGGCACAATGTTATTTATTATCTTTCTTACAACTGGCAACTCATAATAACCTCCTAAAGCAGTTTCTGGCCACACAATATAACCACTCTTATTATATGACTTTGTTTGTGTAAGAGAAACCAACTGATTAAGATTATCCGAAAATCTACTAGGTTTAATCTTATCTTGCTGTGAAATATTTGGCTGAACTAAGGTAATATAATGATCATAATATTCTGTAGGAGCTTTTAATCTATACCACCCAAAAGCACCATTTAATACAAACATTATTGCTAGTGATATAGTAACAAAAATATTTTCTTTAGACGTATGTAATAATAAAAATGGAATAGATGCAAAGCTAATACCAATAATACTCAACCCAAACACTCCAAAAATGGATGCAGATTGAATCAGCGACTCTTCAAACATCAAACTATATCCAACAGCTAACCAAGGGAAGCCAGTAAACAAATAAGTACGTAAGATTTCAATTAATACCCATCCACAGACAAATAATATAAAAAACCTCAAAGCATGATTATTATTAAAATAATGCAAAAAAGCAGCAAATGCTATAAAATACAAAGCTAAAATTGCTGGTATGACAGCCACAGCTATCGGCACCAAATACAAATAAGCATCGATATCTACAAATAAAGCATTAGCAATCCAATACAATCCCCCTAGAAAAAAAAAGAAACCAAACATATAACTTGATAAAATTGAGAATGCATAGCTTTTACTGTAGAACAAAAACAAAACTAAGATTGGTAAACTTATACAAAGAATCCACACATAATAATAAGGCGCAAAAGCAAAAGAAGAGGAAAATCCTAAAATAGCCAATAACCATATTTTGGATTTAACACTTAAATTTACAAGAAAATCTCTCATGTTTTATCCCCATATGGCGATGAAATATCTAGAGTGTTTAAGATTTTTACTTCTGTCATTTCCATCAAATGTTGTTCACTATCTACTTGATGATCATACCCCATCAAATGCAGAATGCCATGTACAATCAAATGCGAACAGTGATTAAAAAACGTTTTACCTTCTATCTGCACTTCTTCTTCAATTTTCTCCACCGAGAGAACTAACTCTCCCAAAAACACATATTCTTTTTTTACATAACCATCAAATTCCTCAAGCTGCATAGAAATAACATTAGTAGCCTTATCCTTACCCCTAAAATCCTTATTAACCTTTCGAATTTCTTCGTTATTTGTAAAAATTATTGCCACTTCTACATCTTCAAAACAATCAGAATATTTCGATCCTAGAATAGTTGCACTAACAATCTCCTCCAAAAATCTTGACTTAGTAATATCCTTATATTGTTTCCACTTTAGAGAATTAATATACCTTTCTATCTTAACTTGCATTTTAACTTTGAATTAACTAATATCTTTTAATATATAATGATCTGCAATTAATTATAGTATCAATATGTTGTTTTTTCTATCAATAATCTTACTCATCGCAGTAGTATTAATTACAACATATTATAGGCATCTAAAACTTTCAAAAGACAATAGCAACGTAAAACTACCAGAAGAAGATGAATGGCTAGGAAATAGTAGTGTTTTTAGAACAAGTATCAAAATGCTGACGTATAAAGATGCATTAGAAGAATCAAAACAATTCATATATAATATTGCCAAAGTGATCATGCAACGCTTTGCACCAGACCAAAAAACTGCTGTATTAGAATTTGGTAGAAAATTACTTAATGCAGGGGTTAAGTATGTGCACGTTGTAGATATATTTGCACTCTCTTTGGAAAGAAAAATGGTTAGATTTAAGAAAGCTCAGGATGGCAAATCTACACAATCTATAAACAGATAAATTAGAATCTTGGTGCTATCCAGTCTAAAAATGTAAAAAAAACAAGCTCTATTGATTTACCACAACAAGAGCTGGTCTTATCAAACGCTCACTAATCAAATAACCCGCCTGAATAACCGCTTGTACACTATTAGCTTTCTGACCTTGACCAGATATCATTGAAATTGCTTGATGTAAGTTAGGGTTAAAATCATCTCCTTGCTTTGGCATAATTCTTGTTACTCCTTGTTTTTCAAGAATTTTCATAAACTCAGCTTGAGTCATCTCTATACCTTCAATAATCTTTTTGACCGACTCATCTTTGACGTTTTCATCTGAAATATGCTCGGTAGATCTATACAAATTCTCAATGACTGGCACAAGACTTTCGATAAAACTAGATAAAGCATACTTTTTTATATCTGTTATTTCCTTTTCAGTTCTTTTTTTGATATTCTCTACTTCAGCCATTGCACGCAAGGCATGTTCTTTGAACTCCTGATTAGCTTTCTCTAAGTCTTCAATTTGTCTTTGACACTTTTCTAAAGATTCAGTTACTTTCTCCTGATCGGCTAATAAAACTTCCGCTTCTTTACCTTGCATTTTTTTATCATTTTTTTTCTGAGCCATATTTTCTCCATGATTATTCTTGATTATATATTATTTAAATAGTATCTTCTGACTAATTTTCAATATCTAACTCAAAACATCTATAAAAAATGCGTCATTTAAATAGAGAAAACAATACGATGCGAACTGTAGAAATCGTTACAAACTACAATCCATACGCCGAAGGATCATGCTTAATAAAGATGGGCAATACGCATGTTTTGTGTACAGCATCTATAGAGGACTTTGTGCCATCTTTTTTAAGAGATAAAAATCAAGGCTGGCTTACTGCCGAATACGGAATGTTACCTAGATCAACACACACACGCATGAAGAGAGAGGTTTCAACAGGAAAAGTTCAAGGTAGAACCCAAGAAATTCAAAGATTGATCGGTAGATCTTTAAGATCAGTTGTGGATTTAAGAGCTCTAGGAACAAGGCAAATAATTATCGACTGCGATGTCATACAAGCAGACGGCGGAACAAGAACAGCTTCAATTACTGGTGGATATGTTGCAATGCATCTTGCAATTCAAAAATTACTAGTACAGAAAATTATTAAAAAAACACCTATTATCCACCAATTAGCCGCAATATCTTGTGGAGTTGTAAACGGCAATGTAATTGTCGATCTAGATTACTCTGAAGACTCAAATGCAGAAGTTGATGCAAACTTTGTCATGACAGGTGATGGCAAAATCATAGAAATACAATCTACTGCCGAATCAGAACCGTTTTCTCAGGAGCAATTTAATCAGATGCTTAAATTATCTAGCGAGGCTATAAAAGAATTAATCAAACTACAAAACGAAGCCATAACTCATGCGTAGAACAATTCTTATTGCTACAACAAACGCCGGTAAAATCTATGAATACAAATACGTATTAGCGCAAATAAACCTTCCAATTACATTGCTGTGGCTTAATGATATGAATACAGAAATACCTGCTCCAGATGAAACAGGCGTTACATATGAAGACAATGCTTTAATTAAAGCAGAATACTATTTTAATCATTTTAAAATACCTGTCATTTCAGATGATTCTGGAATGGAAATATCAGCACTTGGTAATATTCCAGGAGTACATACAGCAAGATTTTTAGACGACCACAAAGAAAACACCTTCCAAAAACTAAATGACTTAATGCACGAAAAAGACCCTTCTGGTATCAATAAAGAAGCATCATTTCATTGTTGTGCTATTTATAAAGATAAAAACTCCAATATAATCGCTAATGCTTGCAAACAAGGTGTATTCACCTTTCCACCAAAAAGATCTTTTGATAAAAGTTTTGGATATGATCCAGTATTTGAATTGCCAGAACTCAATAAAACTCTTGCAGAAATAGACACAGAAACAAAATTACATTATAGTCCTCGAGTAACAGTAATAAAAGAAATTCTAGAAAAACTTGGACAACAATAATCTTTCAATATACATACATTGGCCATTCTGTAAAAAAAAATGTCCATATTGTGACTTTAATAGTCATGTTAACAAAACTGAATTAGATGAAGATCTGTGGATATCAGCTTACCATCAAAGCATTGATAAGTTTAAACATATACTACAAAACAAAAAAATATATTCTATATTCTTTGGTGGTGGGACACCATCGTTAATGCCCACTAGAATAGTAGATGAGTTACTCAAACACATTGATCAAATCTCTAGTATTAGCAACTGCGAGATAACTCTAGAAGCGAACCCAACCTCTTTTGAAAAAGCAAAATTTAAAGAATTGAAAAATATTGGCATAAATAGACTGTCTATAGGTATACAATCATTTAACGATAAAAACCTTAGATTTCTTGGACGACAACATTCAGCAAAAGAAGCTGAGGAAACTATTATTGAAGCAGAAAAAATCTTCAACAACTACTCAATAGATCTAATATACTCACTGCCAAATCAAACAGCTGAAATTTGGAAACAAGAACTAGAATACGCATTGAAATTTGCAAAACACCATATCTCAATGTACCAATTAACTATTGAAAAAGGCACCAAGTTCTTTTCTTTATTTAGAGATAAGAAATTTACCTTGCCCCCAGAAAAGGTCTCGCATAAACTATATACCTTAACATCATCTATTGCAAAACAACATGGGTTTACCCATTATGAAATATCTAATTTTGCCAAAGCACATAAAGAGTCTCAACATAATTTGGCATATTGGAAATACCAAGAATATCTTGGTATAGGACCAGGAGCACATAGCCGAATAAAAATAGGCAATAAATACAATGCTTTTTATATGATCCACTCTCCTGAAAAATGGCTATCTACCACAACTACAGGACAAAGTAATATCCAAGAAAACGCTGTTTTATCAATAGAAGAGATTGCACATGAATCTCTACTTATGGGATTAAGATTAAAAGAAGGTATTAACCTCAAAGATTTCCAATACAGATTCGATGCTAACCTACTAGATTTTCTAGATAAAGATCAAATTGAATTGCTAATAAATAAAAAATTAATGACACACTTTAACGACAGGATATACTTAAAAGAAAAAGGAAGAATACTAATAAACCACATTCTAAAACAACTAATAAAATAATCATGATAACCATAGACTTAGGTGCGATCATTAGACAAGATATTGCCGCTAATGGCCCGATATCTATCGGAAAATTCATGTCTTATGCTCTTAATAACTATAAAGATAGCTATTATCAAACACAAAACCCAATAGGTAAAATTGGCGATTTCATTACTGCACCAGAAATCAGTCAATTATTTGGTGAAATCATTGGCATTTGGTGTGCAAATTACTGGCATATTGAAAATAAACCATCTAGGGTCAAATTAATTGAATTAGGCCCAGGAAAAGGTACATTAATGGCTGACTTACTAAGAGCTACACAAAATATTCCTGGTTTTCATGATGCAATTGAAATATGCCTAGTAGAAATTAACCAACAACTAAAACAAGAACAAGAAAAAAGAATTAACCACAAAAAAATTCAATGGTTTGAACACTATAATGACATTCCTCAAGATTGCTTTTCAATTATTATTGCAAATGAATTCTTTGATGCATTAGCAATAGAACAATATATCAAAAGGGATAAAATTTGGCATGTAAACATGGTAGATCTCAAAGATGGAATTGAACAACTATGCATTACAAAACACCTGATAGACGACAATATCAGAGAATTTCTAACAACAAAATATCATCATGTACCAGAAGGTGGTATTGTTGAAATAAACGACGAAACTACAATAACAATAAAAAATATTACACATAATCTGAATAAAAATGGTGGCATCATGCTTGTTATCGACTATGGCTATACAGAAGAATATAATCGCTCCTTTATTTCAACACTCCAATCAATAAAAAACCATAAATTTAACCCTATATTTACCAATATCGGCTCAGCAGATATTACTGCACATGTCAATTTTTCTACATTAGCAGAAACAGCAAATCTTTATGGAGCTAAAACATATGGCCCAATATCACAAAAAACATTCTTACAAAATATGCAAATAGATTTAAGAAAAGATAAGCTGCTGGCTCATGCCTTAACTGAACAAAAAGAGAATATTTTATCAGGATATAATAGGCTTATTCATATGGATGAAATGGGCGAATTATTTAAGGTACTAGCTATTAGTAACAAAACTATTACAGAGTATATTGGCTTCTAAAATATTCAGTTGAAGCTTTAATATATTTATCATCTACTTCTACTAGAGCACCCGCCTGCTTTGCAATCAGCAAGCTAGCTGCCACATCCATATACCGGTAATCACGCACCATTACAGCATCAACTCTACCAGCCGCTAAATAACCTAAAGCAATTGCATTAGAACCAAAATTACGACACTCATATTCTGAAGAATGTGCACCTTGATTAATAGCGCATAATAATTCGTCTTTACTTCTTCTGCCAGACAACTGAAGTTTATCCGGTCTATCTTGGTGCATATCAAACCTATAAAACCACGCCCCTTTTCCAAGTTCCGCACAAAACATTTCGTTTAAAGCAGGCATCACAACAAGCGATGAAATAACTTCATTTGCCGTTTCTTTTTTATTCACATGAGCAATAGAAATTGCAAAATACGGCAAAGCATGCAGGAAATTCTTTTCTCCTTCAAGAACATTAAAAACCCAAAAATCACCCTGAGTATCTGAATCAAAATTTGTACCAAAACCTGGTCTAGCTTTTAATAACTCTTCTTGTAATTTAGGCACAGCTCTACGAATTAAATGCTCGCAAAAACCATTCAAAGACTTACGAGAATTTTGCAACAACTGCAATTCGTAATAATCGCGCATTATCATACCAGAAATCTTCTGACTCGCATCAGACATAACTCTTATAGTAGCAGAGGGGTAAAACATTTTTATTTTTCTCTCTCTAAATACGTATTATCTTCGGTACTTACAACAATCTTATCACCCTGATTAATAAAAGGCGGGACCATAACTCTAATACCATTTTGAAGTATCGCAGGTTTATATGAAGAAGCCGCAGTTTGTCCTTTTACAACAGGCTCAGTTTCTGCAATCACAGCTGTTACTTGAGATGGCAAAGTAACAGAAACAATAGTATTATCATATGAATCTAATGTTACAACCATTCCCTCTTTTAAATAGGCCACCTTATCTCCAACATGACTTTTTTCTACCTGAATTTGTTCATAATCTTCTAAACTCATCATGTTAAGAAAATTATCATCGACATAAAGAAACTGATAATCCTTTGTATCTACTCTTATTTTTTCTACGGTGTCAGCTGAGCGAAATCTCTCATTTACTTTTGTTCCTGTTTTTATTTCTTTCATTTCTACCTGAACAAAAGCACCGCCTTTACCTGGCATGGTATGCTCTGGTGTTTTACTGACTACATATATTTTGCCTTTATGCTCTAATATATTGCCAGCACGAATAGAATTAGCGCCTATTTTCATATCTTACCTTTTTCGTTTAATATATCACATTTTATTTCACCAAGAATAGTTCTTGTAGGAAATGCCATATCAGCTTTATGATTTTTTATAATTTTATATATATATAGCATTATCTCAGTTTTGATATCATAAAAATCATTAATATTAGAAAACTCCACACAGACTCTCACTAAAAAATCTACCGAAGAATCTGCAAAGTTTTCAAATCCTACCACTATTGGTTGATCAACTTCAACTTTCTTATGACTCTCTAGAAACGTTTTAATATCTTTTATTACAAGTTCTAGAACTTTTATATCTTCATACCTAATGCCAACTACTTCTTTGATCATTCTATGAGTCCTACGAGTACAATTTTCTATAATTTCACTAGAAAAAATTGAATTCGGTATGTATATCGGGGTTTTTTCAACAGTTCTAATTCTAGTCATTCTCCAACCTATATGCTCGACAAAACCACCAATATCTTTTGTAGTTTTGATGAAATCGCCGACAACAAAAGGCTTATCAAAATAAATAATAATAGTACCAAAGAAATTAGATAATAACTCCTTAGACGCAAAGGCAAATGCTATACCACCAACACCAGCAAAAGTGAGTAATCCCCGAATATCAAAACCTAGTATATCCATAACAAGCAAGATTACTACCACAAGTACCACAACCGTTACTAACTTACCTATAGTATCCACTGCCCCCTTATCAAGAGACGTTTCTTGTTTAGAGTTAAGATACCTATGTTGCAATAAGTGTGAGTATCTTATACAAAACCATCCGATACATATTACGGTTACCAAGCTTCTAATAGAAATTAAAATACTATGGTCAAATAAATGACTATAAATATCTAACATTCTGAACAACGCCACAAAAGATACAGCAAAGGACAAAATCAAAAAAGGCGTCGAAATAGCATTAATGAACACCTGATCTTTGTGCTGTTTACAAATAAAATGCATAGCTTTTTTTAATATAAAGCTTAATGCATAGATAACAACAGAAGATAATGCAAAAACCATCATAAGTTTTAAAGAATCATCTAGAAACTTATAATTATCAAAGAAGAAATAATTCTTGTATTGCTCCATTAATACCCTATTTTCTACCTTTATAAATTTCTACTAAATCATTTAACATTTTGAGTGCTTCGCTCTTTGGTCTTTGGAAAGTGTTTCGTCCAATAATTGAACCATTACCACCTCCATCTCTAATAGCACGCGCATCATCATATATAGAATTAGAATCTTTACTTGCGCCTCCAGAGAACACTACCAATCTTTTACCATTAAAACATGTTTGTTTAACATGAGATACTCTTTCTGCCATAGTCGCTTTTGGAATCTTATATTGATCATGCACTTTTTTTGCCTCGTCTTGTTCTAAATGAGCAGATGGTAATTTTACCTTTATAATATGAGCACCAAGTAAGCAGGCAATGTGAGCTGCATACGCACATACATCAAAAGAAGTTTCTCCATCTTTTGATAACTTACCCCCACGTGGATACGACCAAATAACAACCGCTAAACCAACTGACTTAGCTTCTTCTGCAAGCGCAGATATTTCTTCCATCATGTCCATAGAATAATCAGAACCTGGATAAATAGTAAAACCAATAGCAGAACAACCTAATCTCAATGCATCATTGATTGAGCCATGAATAGCCTGGTCAGGATCATCATTGCCTGACATTAATGAATTAGAGCTGTTCATTTTTAAGATTGTAGGAATAGCCCCAGCAAAACTAGACGCTCCCATCTCTATCATTCCTAATGGCGCAGCATACGCATTAAGGCCCGCTTCAACAGCAAGAGAATAATGATACAAAGGATCATATGACTCAGGATTTGGAGCAAAACTACGATCTGGCCCATGTTCAAAACCTTGATCCACAGGCAAAATTATCATTTTTCCTGTTCCAGCTAATTTACCATGCATTAACATGCTTGCTAAATTTGCTTTGGTTCCAGGACAATCACTTTCATAGTTGGATAAAATATTTTTTACAATACGTGTTAATTTCATAGCTACCTTAACTCCTTTAACTCATTTATAACTTCTGCGACATGCCCCTTTACAGAAACATTACGCCATATTTTTACTATCTTTCCTTCTTTATCTATTAAAAAAGTTGATCTTTCAATACCAAAATACTTTTTACCATACATACTTTTTTCAGCCCAGACACCGTAATTCGCACACATTTTTCCTTCAGTATCTGAAATCAGTTGGAAGGTTAAATCATATTTTTCTTTAAACTTTTTATGTTTGACAACGTCATCTTTTGATACGCCTATAACTACAGCATTTAATTTTTTAAATTCCTCTAAGTGATCTCTAAAGTCCTTTGCTTCTTGAGTACAACCAGGAGTGTCATCTTTTGGATAAAAATATAAAACGAGATTTCTTCCTGCAAATTCTTTTAAAAACCTTTCCTGCCCATCATCAAACATTGATAAACTATCAGGATACTTATTTCCTTTTTCTATTTGTACCATAAAAACTCTAAAATAATTTTGATTATTCAACAAAACCCTTATAAGATAAAGAAAAAACTGATCATTACAATAAAAAATGGTTAAAACATCAAATACACTAACTCTTTTTGATTACGATAACACAGCCAAAATAGAATATACTGTTACAGAGGTTTCAAACTTAATCAAAAAAACAATTGAAGGAAATTTTGAATCAGTCAGAATTCGTGGCGAAATCTCTGGCCTTAAAATTGCACCGTCAGGTCATGTGTATTTTTCATTAAAAGATAATAATGCCGTCTTAGCTTGTATCTGCTGGAAAAACACATGTTCAAAATTACAATTTAAGCCAGAAGAAGGTTTAGAAGTTGTATGCACAGGTACACTCACTACATTTCCTGCGCAGTCAAAATACCAACTTACAGTGACATCATTAGAACCAGCTGGTCTTGGTGCTTTAATGGCACTACTTGAAAAAAGAAAAGAAAAGCTACAAAAAGAAGGTCTTTTTGACCAAGAACATAAAAAACCATTACCATTTCTACCAAAAACAATAGGCATAATAACCTCACCTACAGGAGCTGTAATACGAGATATTATTCATAGAATTGAAGACAGATGCCCTACACATATAATTGTATGGCCAGTCTTGGTCCAAGGCGAATCTGCAGCGCAACAAATCACTGAAGCAATATATGGATTTAATACTCTAGATAGCAAACAACCAATCCCTAAACCAGATGTTCTAATAGTAGCTAGAGGAGGGGGATCTATAGAAGACTTATGGGCATTCAATGAAGAAATAGTTGCACGCGCTACATTTAATTCAATAATTCCAATAATCTCAGCTGTAGGACATGAAACAGACGTCACTCTAATCGATTATGTAGCCGACAAAAGAGCACCAACTCCGACAGCAGCAGCAGAAATGGCTGTACCTGTTTTAGCAGAACTTGTTGCTAATCTTAATGATTTAAATAATAGACTTAACTACAACATCCAAAAGCATACTGCAAACCTCAAAACATTACTCGAAGCTACGTATACCGCACTACCAAAATTACATTCTATTATGACATATCAAATACAACGCCTGGATGACTTAAATACAAGATTATACGAATCACTTCCTCAGTATCTGAAAATACTAAAAAACGAATTACAAACTACGTATTCAAGACTAAAATCACCATTAGAATTTATTAACATCTGGTTTGAAAAATTAGATTCAACATTTAATAAAATACAATATTTAATCAGACCGAAAATAGATACATTGTCAGCAAAACTTTTAGAAACAGAAGATAAAATTAAAAAAAGCTTCTATTATCAAATTGAAACAATCGACAACAAATTACTCTCACTTAAACAACTTTTAGAATCGTATAATTACAAAAACACTCTTAAAAGAGGATTCTCGATAATTCGCGATGACAAGAAACACATAATAAATTCAATAACAGAATTAAATCAAAATACATCCGTGTCTATTGAAATGCACGATGGAACAAAACATACAAATATCAAATAAAGATTATGTTTAATATTCCTAATACCACACTATCTCTTAAAGTTTGAACTATACTATCAGGAACCATCAGCGGGATATAACATATGGGACAAAAGGAATCATACCAGGAACATGGTCAGGTTTAGTAATTGCCGCGAATATTAACAGCGGAGCTGTTACAGGATGCATATCTTCTGCGATCGCAGGCAGGCCCCAAAATATAGCTGTTATCTCATTTTCTTATGTCCTCGATATGGCATTCAGCCCTTTAGAAGGGGTTTTTCTTGGATCTTCATTATCAATACTATATAATATTCCAGAAAAACAAGGTATACAATATCATGTTGTATCTCTAAATCAGAGAGATATTGACTGGCAACTGAATAATATCTCCTCTCACTTTTTTCTAAACTCCACCATTCCAGGAGAGTTAATACCAGAAAACGATAATATGACCATTATTCACTTTTAATCTTTTAAAATACTAAAAATCAGATTTTGTACTTCAGATGCTTTTATTGGCTTCAAAATATCTTGATTGATTTTAAAGTTACTTTGAACAGAATAAAATGTTTTATAAGGATCTTTATTATACTGCCTTAATAATGGCTCCATATCTCCTTCAAAAGGCGGGTAATGATCACCAAAATATAACAACAACGTTCTTTTCTTTCTATGTTTTATATAATCAATTAAAGAACTTATCTGACCATTTACTACCTTTAATCTATTGACATAATCTAACATCATAGAACATTTATCATTATCCAGATCACCACAACTAATATTATTAATATTTAAATTTCTCTCATGAGGACCATGATTACACATTGTTTCAACATACACAAATTTATTCTGTTTTTCATCTTCACCAAGTATCTTTTGTGCCATATCAAACATTATCTGATCTCTATCACAATAATTTTCTTTTGGTCTAGTGCCAGCAATACCGTCAACATCATAATAAGCATTAAATCCATAATTGCGAAAATTCTCCCCCTGACCATTAAACCTTCTTGGCACACTTCCTATGACAAAAGATTTATACTGGTAATTTTTCAATTTATTAGGCAAAGTATCTCGATAATACTTAAACAATAAATATGGGTTATGTTGTACAGGCTTTTTAAAAAATTTTAGATCTACGCCCGTTAATACCTGAAACTGAGTGTTCCATGTAGCACCACCAAAAACTTGGACCGACAAAGACTTGCTATTCTTAAACATCTCTAAATTCAGATTACTTGCGAAACTTACAAATGATGGATCAAAAGTAGATTCATTTAATATCACAATTACATCTGTGTTATTATTAATATTATACACGGGAGTTTTTGGCGTAACAGCTTTATAGTGTTGCAAATCTTGTTTTATGTTTTCATATATGTTTACAAAATGAGAAGCATGCATAATCAAACTTGTCATTGGAAGGTAAACGCACATAATACTATGCCTACACTGCTTAGATAATTTACCTTCCAAGAGCTCCGTACTTGCGGGTATAATCATCATATATCCCAGAGAAATCATCATAAACAAACAGATGAATCTGTTTCTTTTGAAATTAAAAACTACAAAATCACGGCTATATAACTTTCTGATAATAAGGCCTATTATACAAAGACTTAAGATACCAAACAATAAAATAAACGATATTTGATCTGCATATATTTTGAGATAATTAAATAAATACTCCGCATCAAACCACAAATAAAAATCATTAAGATTAATACTTCGACCATAAAAACTAACAATAAATCTATTAATAATTAATAATAGCAAGTATAACAGCAGCACAAATATCAAAGCCAGAACATATCGATTTAATATCAATAAAAGTAAGATATAAACAAAGAACAGAAAAATAACTTCGTATAGTATTACTTCAGGGGTAAGATTTTCAAATATGCCTAAATACGGTATCAGAAAAACACTAGCAATAAAAATACCTATAAGTATCAACAGCCCATCAAAGACATTATGAAAAACTTTATTTGGCTTTTTTTTCTTAATACTCATGAAGCAACTAACTATCTCACATTATGCATTTGCAAGAGTATCTACAAATATCATGTCAGTCAATTAAGAGAAAACTAATTTAAGTATTTTTTAAGCAACTCATTTAACATTTGAGGATTTACTTTACCCCCAGACTGTTTCATGATTTGTCCTACAAAAAATCCGAACAATTTATCTTTTCCAGATTTATATTCAGCAACCTTATCAGCATTACTAGACAACACATCTTTTATGATATGCTCTATTGATGAAGTATCGGTAATTTGTTTTAAACCTTTTTCCTCTACAACTACATCGGCCTTCTTACCTGTCTCAAACATTATATCAAGCACATCTTTGGCTATTTTACCTGATATAGTATTATTTTCTATTAGTTGAAGCAGATCAACCATATCACAAGATGAAACTTTAGAATCAGAAAGTTTCATAGATAATTTATTTAAACGCCCAAACAATTCAACCAGAATCCAATTTGCTGCCAATTTCTTATTGCCAATTCCTGATATAACTTCTTCAAAAAACTGTGCTATATCCTTGTCACTAGATAAAATACTTGCATCATAATTTGATAAACTGAACTCTGAAATGTAGCGCTTCTTTTTATGATCTGGTAACTCCGGTAACCTTGCTCTAATTTCATTAATATACTCATCAGAGATTTCTATTGGCAACAAATCTGGATCAGGAAAATATCTGTAGTCAAAAGCATCTTCTTTGCTACGCATAGATCTTGTTTCAGATAAATTTGTATCAAACAACCTTGTTTCTTGCGCTATTTGACCACTGGACTCTAAAACTGAAATTTGACGTTCAACTTCATATTCTACAGCCTTCATTAAGTTCTTTGTCGAATTAAGATTTTTAATCTCGCATCTTGTACCTAATTCACCACCAGGCTTTCTTATTGAAACATTAGCATCACAACGCAATGACCCCTTTTCCATATCTCCATCACAAGTCCCTAAGTAGCGCAAAATATTACGTAACTTCTTTATAAACTCTGCAGCTTCATTTGCCGAGCGCAGATCTGGCTTTGTAACTATTTCCATTAGAGCAATGCCAGACCTATTGAGATCTATAAAGCTCTCAGTTGGGCTCTGATCATGAATACTTTTACCTGCATCTTGTTCCAAATGTATTCTTTCAATTCTTACAGATTTTGTATTATTTTCATCAAGATCTATTTCTAAAACCCCCTCTCCAACAATTGGATGATAAAATTGAGATATTTGATATCCTTGAGGAAGGTCAGCATAAAAATAATTTTTTCGATCAAATGCAGAAACCTTATTAATTTTGGCATTTAAGCCTAAACCAGTTTTAATGGCTTGCACAACACATTGCTCATTTAGCACAGGAAGCATCCCTGGCATTGCTGCATCTACCACAGAAACTTGAGTATTTGGCCCACCACCAAATTTAGTTGAAGCACCAGAAAACAACTTACTTTCTGAGACAACTTGCGCATGAATCTCTAATCCTATTACTACTTCCCATTTTCCTGTTTTGCCTTCAACTAAATTCATTAAAAACCTCCGGGAAATTTTCTAAAGTTATATATATTTTCCAAAGACTTAGCTGCTCTAAACATCAAATCTTCTCGGAACCGATTTGCAACAATCTGTAACCCTATTGGTTTGCCTTTTGAATCAAGAGATAGAGGAACAGAAACCGCAGGCAAACCTGCCATATTGGCTGGAATTGTATATACATCATTATAATACAAACTTATAGGATCCATTCTTTGTTTATCACCTATAGCAAAAGCACTAGTTGTAGCTGTAGGAGTTAAGACCACATCAACATCAGCAAAGACATCATCAAAATCTCTAATAATTAACCTTCTAACTTTTTGTGCTTGTGCAAAATACTTCTCATATGACCCAGAAGATAAAACAAAAGTACCCATCATAATTCTTCTTTCTACTTCATGACCAAAAGCCTCTCCTCTAGTCAATTCATACATCTGATCTAAAGTAAGATTTTCTTGTGAAGTTCTATGTCCATATCTTACACCATCATATCTAGCAAGATTAGATGATGCTTCTGCAGGAGCAATCACATAATATGCTGCCACACCATACTTTATGTTAGGCATACTAACTTCAACTACTTCTGCACCTTCTTTTCTTAAAATATCTGCGGTTTCGTTCCATAGCTTTTCTATTTCTGGATCTAAATGACTAGAACGACACTCTTTAGGAATACCGATTCTCATTCCTCTTATCTTACCTTGCAGTGCGTCTTTAAAAGACCCTACATCTATATTTTCACAAGTAGAATCTTTATCATCATATCCCATAACAACCTGTGAAAGCAAAGCTGCATCATCAACAGACCTTGTAAAGACACCAGCTTGATCTAAAGAGCTAGAAAAAGCAACAATTCCATATCTAGAACAACGACCATAAGAAGGTTTAAAACCAACTAAGCCACAAAACAAAGCTGGCTGCCTTACAGAACCACCAGTATCTGTCCCAAGAGCTGCTATACTCATCCCTGATGCAACCGCAACAGCAGAACCACCTGAAGACCCCCCTGGAACCAGCTTCTTACCATCTGAATCTTTCCATGGGTTAATAGCCTGACCAAAATAACTATAGCTATTTGTAGAGCCCATAGCAAATTCATCCATATTTGTTTTTCCTACCATCAAAGCCCCCTCAGCAAATAACTTCTCTGTTACTGTGGATTCGTATGTAGGAACAAAATTTTCTAAAATCTTTGATGCACTTGTAGTACGAGTATTTTTGGTACAAAAAATATCTTTGACAGCACATGGAATTCCATCTAATAACTTCTCAACACCATTTAAATATCTCTGCTCTGACTCTTTGGCATTTTTTCTTGCTAGATCAAATGTCTCTGTAATAAACGCATTAAGATCTCTATGCTTTTCTATTTGTTGAATATGAGCCTCTACTAACTCCGAAACAGAAATTTTTCTATCCTTCAATAAAGATATTGCATCAGTAATAGTTATTTTTGTTAAATCCATATATTTACTCTACAACCTTAGGGACTAAGAAATATCCAAACTTACTCTTTGGAGCGTTAGCTATAATATCAGAATCACAGTTTCCATCTGTAATTCTATCTTCACGAAAAGATATTCTATGACTATTGACATTGATTACCGGATCAAGTCCTGTAGTATCAACTTCTTGTAATTTATCTATAACATCTAGTACTTTAGACATTTCTGTAGCATACATTTCATACTTATCTTCACTAATATGAATCCTTGCCAACTTTGCTATACGCTGCACTTTTTTACTATCTATAGTCATGCACAATCTTGATTAATTATGAGAACTAATAATATGTAAATTTTCAACAAAAGCAATAAAATGCTCAGAGATTAATAAAAGAAAAAAATGTAAAGAAGAGTAAAAAAAACCTTAAGCTTCAGGATGCAGATGACCGTAAACTTTATGACCTAAACATCCTGCTATACCCAATACAACAACACTTATAACCCCGAAAGTGATAAAAGTGGCAACTGGCGCAAACATATCTTCAGGTCTTGGCTCGGGGTATAAGTCACACAGCTCTTGTTGCATTCTGATACTTGCAAACTCAGCATTATGTGGAACTTCTTGTAAATTATGCTTTATAATATACTTTTCTATAGCAGCTTTAAGCAAAGCTTCATCAGGCTCATGCACTTTATTACAACTAATATTAGCAATGATGTCGACACCATATAAAGCTGAACACTCCTTGTGCAACTTATCATAAACAATTATTACAGGTGCAGTTTTATCAAGAACAGCTCTATATTTCTCTATATTATGCTCATTACCTTCTGAAAGGCTAATATTACAATTCAAGAAATGTTTATCATAAGAACGTGACATACTACCCCCGCAAAAACATTCAAATAAAAACAAAAAACAATACTATATTTTTCTTTACTACTCAAGCGCCTTCACTATCAATATGAATAATA
This sequence comes from Rickettsiales bacterium, assembly GCA_018062985.1. Classification (GTDB taxonomy): domain Bacteria; phylum Pseudomonadota; class Alphaproteobacteria; order Rickettsiales; family JABSSG01; genus JAGORE01. Next base: position 28,415 of record JAGORE010000009.1, read on the forward strand.
ACACTTGTTTAAAAAAAATGAAAAAATACCTATACAATGGATATTGTATCACAAAAACTACTTAAAATGGTTAATTTTTTACTATTATTTCAATAGCATCAGGGATACTAGCATGAATAGCGGTTGCTTTACTATTTAAAGGAAGCTGTACAACCTCCCCAACTCGCAAATGCAATGTTTGTAATAATTTACTTTCAGCATCTAATAGCTGCACCTCGACAGAATCATTGGCTTTTATTACAAGAGGCACGTTATATTTTTTGATAATATACGTATCTTTACTTTGTTTAACAAACACCTTATTATCAGCATCTATTTTTAATTTGGTTATATCATTAACATTAGAACTGATTTCAATATCGTTTGATGAAAACATCACAAACATCACAGATAAAACTAGTACAACAAAAGTTACCACCACAACTCTAATATTAAGAACACTTTTTATATTATCTATGTCATCACCAAGACTTTCATTGTTGCGTGTTAGGATATTTATGTGTGTTGTGTGTATAGAGTTAGTCTCTATATTGACACCAAGATACTTTGAGTACATACGTATGTACCCTAACCCATATACATCATTAATATTACAATTACCTTGCTCTATATCCTCAAGAGATTTTGTCTTCACTTTTAAATCAGACGCAATATCTTTGATCTCCAAACCAAGTTCATTTCTCTTTGCTTTTAATATCTTACCTATAGATTCTAAGCTCATACCGAACTCAACAAAATATTACCATGCTTTACAGCTATAACCATCTTAGAATAGTCTAAATCTTCTAGCGTCATGACTGATTTTATAAACACTGAAAACATATCTACTTTTTTAATATTATTTGCTTTCCATTTTTTTACCACTCCTCTAACACCACCACCGCTACTTTTGACCATATCAATTACCAGACGTCGATGCTGTAAATCTATATCATCTTTTAAAGATTTTATTAACATTATATCCCAGTAACCTTGCACTGACAGACCATCAACTCGTCCGTTTAACCAATTATAGTAAAATTCTTCTCCAACTTCAAAGTATAAAGTTAGCACATCTATAAAATTAGATTTTGTAGCACAGGTTATCAAAATAACGTCTAATACATAGTAAAGATTATCAAGGTTTGCTATTTTCAAAGCAAGCTTCTCAGGTACTTTTTTTGACTTCAAATCAATTAAACGCAAGTTATGTTCAGATCTTAAATCAGGAGAAAGATAAGCAAATATATCATGTTGTACTCTTTCTACAGATTTCTTATATGAATCTACTATCTGATTAACGCTAATAGGATGCTTTTGATTTCTCAACAACCAGAAAATAACCCTTTTAACAAACAATCTAAGCTTTGCATACATATCTATTCTGACAGAAGAATCATTTATCAAAGATATGTCATGCCACAATTCTTTTAAAGCAAAAATTTGCCAGGCAGAACTAAATGTCCTTATAACATCACAACCACTTAAACCAGTAAATTCACATGCAGTATGATAAAAATTTACACCTAAATGATTGATAAAATCATTAGCAACACTATTAGCAATAATTTCTCTTTTTAAAGGGTGGTTTTTTATCTCATCTGAAAATTTCTTTGCCATTTGATGTGGAAAATAAGCAAACAAGTATTGTTGATAAAATTCATCATCAGGTATCTTTGAACCAATAACGTTATCGTATACAGACCTTTTAGAATAAGCCATTAATACCGCCAACTCAGGTCTTGACAATCCAGTATTATCCTGCTTTCTTCGAGAAAGCTCGGTCTTACTTGGTAGAAATTCTATTTTTGGATTTAAACCAGCTGTTTTCTCTAGAAACTCCACAAGCTTCACATATGAATATAAATCATTTACATTATCGAATTTATCAACCGAAAGATTTTGATTTTGCGCCTTATTATCGCAAAGAACCAAGTCAGCAACATCACTTTTCATATTGACCAGAAGAGCGTCTCTTTCATCATGAGTAATTTTCTTTTTAAATACTGCATTATTTAATGCAATTTTTATATTTACTTCATGATCAGAACAGTCTACACCACCAGAGTTATCAATAAAATCAGTATTGATGTTTCCACCATTCAATGCAAACTCTACCCTACCAAGCTGAGTAACCCCTAAATTACCACCCTCAGCAAATACTTTACACTTCAAATCTAAAGCATCAATACGCACTTCATCATTAGTTTTATTACCTATATCAGCATTATTTTCATTATGCGATTTCACATAAGTGCCAATTCCACCATTCCAAACAAGATCTACTTTAGCTTTCAGTATTGCTCTTATTAAAGTTTCTGGCTCCACTTGATCCTGGGTTAACAAAAACATCTCTTTCATTTCTTTAGAAAGCTTAATGTTTTTTGCCTTTCTTTCAAAAACACCACCACCACGTGAAATCAATTCTTTGTTATAATCGCCCCAAGTTGATCTTGGTAACTTAAATAATCTTTGTCTCTCTTTATAACTTACTTTAGGGTTAGGATTTGGATCAACAAAAATATGCATATGATTAAATGCCGCAATCAATTTCATTGCATTAGATAAAAGCAAGCCGTTACCAAACACATCTCCTGACATATCACCAATACCAACAACAGTAAAAATATCTTTATTAGGATTTAAGCCAAAACCATTAAAATGATGCTCAACTGATACCCAGGCTCCCCTAGCTGTAATTGCCATTTCTTTGTGATCATATCCAGCAGTACCGCCAGATGCAAAAGCATCACCTAACCAAAACTTATACTCATCTTTTGCAACAGTGTTAGCTATATCAGAAAATGTAGCTGTACCTTTATCTGCTGCCACAACCAGATATGGATCATCTACATCTTGACAAACCACCTGATGCGGCTTCTGAATCTTACCTAAATATAGATTATCAGTAATATCCAACATTCCCCTTAAGAAAATTTTATAACATCTAATCCCCTCTAAAAACCACTTATCTTTATCACCATCACTAACAGCAGCCTTTACAACATAACCACCTTTAGCTCCATCAGGCACAATAATAGTATTTTTTGTCATTTGTGATTTCATCAAACCAAGCACTTCAGTTCTATAATCTTCACTTCTATCTGACCATCTAATTCCACCTCGCGAGATTTTTCCACCTCTTAAATGAATACCTTCCATATAGAGTGAATATACAAAAATCTCCGCAAACGGTTGAGGTAATGGAATATCTGTAATTTTTTTAGAATCTATTTTTAAAGAGACATAATCTTTATATAAACCATTTTCGAGTTGGAAATAATTTGTTCTCAAAGTAGCCTTAACCACCTCAACCAACTTTCTCATTACTTTATCTTCAGAAGTACTATTAATTTTTGATAAACTTATTTTAATCCTAGTTTCAATATCGCTTGAATCTCTATCTGACACAGAGGGATCAAACATACTATTGAAGAGTCCAACAATGAGTTTAGATAAATTACTGTGCTTAACTAAAGTTTCTTTTATAAAACTCTGACTATACAAAAATTTTATCTGTAATAAATATTTACAATACGCATTTAATAAGAACACCTGCCGCCAAGTAAGGTCGGCCTTAAATATCAATTGGTTTGTACAATCATTTTTTGCCGTACCATAGAAAATAGCTTGCATTGCATCTTCGATATTAGCTGTATTATGCTGTAACTTTTCTATATTTTTAGCTTCAACTCTTAAAGTAAAATACTGTATACAAATTTTCTGACCAGTAGATAAAATTACCTCAAATAAATCTTCTGCTATTCCATAAAAACCTAAGTTATTAAATATAGGCATTATTTGATGCAACTCTACTTTATTACCTAGTCCATATATTCTCAGCCAACACGAAGTTTTGTCTGATACAGAACCATACAATTTAAATAAAAACTTTTCGCACTTTGAAAGCATATTCTCTATTGAAGCAATATCATTTACAGCATCATGCAATGAAAATTTAAATGCATAATTATTACTAAATGCACCAGCATACTTTTCTATTAACTCTCCAGATCGGTGACTCCCGAAATACTTCTCTATCTCAACGCCTAAATTATCGCCCCATTTTGAAGTCACATTATCTAAAGCCAACTCTAGAGCATCAGTATCAATCTTACTTTTTGAACCAGCATCAACAACAATGCTGATATTAATAGACGCTAATCCTATACTAAAAAAACTCAAGCTGCTTTCAACAACCACTCCAGATATAAACCCTGAAACTATACACTGAACCTTCTCAAGAGTCTCAGATTCCACTCTTTTCCTTGGGAATAAAACTTCAACGTCTACAAATTTTCCACAAGCATTTCTCCGTATAAACAAGACCAATCTAGGATGAGTAATACAAGACAGCACTGTCATAGATCTATCAAACAACTCATCATTTGACATTTGTAGAAAATCTTTTTTAGGTAAAGCCTCTAATATTCCAAACAACTCTTTTGCATTAAAACTGTTTGCTAGGAACCTTGATTTCTCTATAACAAACTTGACTTTTTGACGAATAATAGGAATTGTAGAAACGCTTTGGTAGGACAATCTTGAAACAAATAAACCAAGAAATATATTAACTCTTATTTCTTTTTTGTTACTTTGAGAAACTATACAAAAATAATCTAAATTTTGCGCTCTATGTAGATTAGAAATCTCTTTCACCCTACTAATAAGCAACTTATTACTAGAAGCTGTAAAATCGTTAGCCTCTAAAATATCTTCTTTTATTGACAATGCTAAAGATTCATTATTTAGACTACAAACACCCAAGCTGTTACCTGAAGACTTAAAAGATTTGTCTGTAATGACATATTCCTTACTACCAACAAAAATAAAGTTGTCATTAAGAGCCCACTCTAGAAATAACCTAGACTCTTCAGTTCCATAATGTTCAAAATCAATAAAATTATCTATGCATTTCTGAAGCTCTTCTGACATTTTCTTCCAATCTCTGACAGCTGCATGAACGTGAGCAAGAACATTTTCACACTGCTCTTTTAATGTACTCAAATTCATGCAACTCGTAACATTAGATAATTTGATATATATCAAAGATTCATTAGCCTCTTTTGCTGCATTATCAATACTAGACAAAACACCATCTTTAGATCTCACAACATTAAATGTAGAATTTACTATACGTTGGATAAGATATTTTTGCCTATTTAGATATTCAGTAATAGAGTCCACAAGAAAAGGCATGTCCTTATTGAGAATAACAAGTATTGCTTCTCCGCTTTTTAATTCAATTTCATTAGTTTTACCAACGAATATACGTATACTTCTATCCTGAGTTTTATGTCTAAAAACGCTATAAGATAGATCTGCTATCTTATGAAGTTCTTCTACTCGCTTTTTATCCAAATCTTCAAATGATATATAAGAAAAAAACGAGTCTAAAAACTCCCCAAACATTTGTTTTTCTTTTTTTTGTTTAGACAGTGACAAAATAGCTTTTTTTATCTCTTGTATACTGATCATTATAAACCACTAGCAAAGTTCTTTTATTTAAATATAATCACTATATACTACATATTCAATTATTTTATAAATACTTAAAAATTTTAAAGACTAATGTTTGCAGAAAAATACAAAGTTGGCGATACAATTTTTGCCCCTGCGTCATCCGTTCAAAAATCCGGAATCATAGTAGTACGAGTTTCAGGGCCAAATACACACAAAGTCCCTCAACTTCTTGGCTTTAAGAACTTAGAGATACAGAAAGCATCCTTAGTCACCATCCATCACCCTAAAACTAACATTCTGATAGATAAGGCTATAGTCACTTTTTTTAAAGCGCCACATAGCTTTACTGGAGAAGATGTACTAGAAATTAGTATTCATGGCAGCAAAATTGTCTTAAAGCTTTTATGCGATGCATTGTCTTACCTTGAGAACTCTCGCTTTGCTGAGGCAGGAGAATTTTCAATGCGCGCATTCATAAACAATAAAATGGATCTCACGCAAATTGAAGGTTTAGCTGATCTTTTAGATGCAGAAACAGAATTACAGCATACTAAAGCCATAAGCCAAATGTCTGGACAGCTTACAGATTTATATGAAAATTGGCGCAAATCACTTATAAGAACTGAAAGCCTTATTGAAGCATATTTAGACTTCCCAGATGAAGATATTCCCCAACATGTGCTCTCTACAGCACAAAATAACATTGATAACTTAAAGAAGGATATCAAAAGACACATCGAAATCAGCAAAAGAGGTGATAGAATTCATGAAGGCTTATTAGTTACCATTATTGGACCGACAAACTCTGGAAAATCTTCACTCATTAACACGCTATCAAAACGAGATATTGCTATAGTATCAAATATCGAAGGCACAACAAGAGATACAATCGAGACATTTCTTAACATTACTGGCTACCCTATAATCTTAGCTGATACAGCTGGACTTCGCAATAGCACTGATACGATAGAAATGGAAGGAATCAAAAGATCAATTTCAAAAGCAACAGACGCAGACATCAACATTATAATGTTTGATGGAACTACAGACTATAAAAATGAAAAACAAACCTTAGAAATGCTTAGTAACAAGTCAATTTTAGTGTTTAACAAATACGACATAATGTCCGAGCAAGAAAAAGCTAAAATACCACCTGAGGCAATCTGCATCTCAACAAAAAACAATCACAATATAGAAAAACTAATTAACACAATCTCAGACAAAGCACAGTTATTTTTTGAGCACACAGATGAGCCAATTATCACTAGAGAAAGATACAAACAAAACCTTTTACAGTGTCTTGAATATTTAGAAGATTTTGATTTCAGCAAAGATTTAGTATTAGCTGCTGAAGATCTAAGACTTGCAGCCTCTTACCTTAGTAGAATTACAGGAAGAATTGATGTAGAATCAATATTGGATGAAATATTTTCTAGTTTTTGCATAGGTAAATAATGCTTCTACAAAAAATATCTTATATTACAAATAATCTCCACGAACTAATAACACAGTGGAACAATTGGCTATTAAACGAGAAACACTACTCAGAAAATACCGTCTCCTCATACAGCACTGATGTATTTTTGTTTTTTCAGTTCCTAAGTCAGCACTATGGAAATACTATAGATAAAAACCATTTAAAAGACATATCTATCCAGGATATTAGATCGTGGCTTGTAACACTAAAAAACAAAAATTACAATATCTCTTCATATGCACGATACGTATCTGCACTTAAAAATTTTTTTAATTATTTGCAGAAATTTGAAAATATTGAAAATAAAAGCCCACACTACATCAAAATAAAAAATTCTAAAAATCAGCTACCAAAATGTATAGGACAGGTAGATGCAAAATTAGCCATAGAAGAAAGTTTCAACGCATCATCCGAATTATGGCTACAATTGAGAGACCTAGCAATAATAACATTACTATATGGCTGTGGCTTACGAATATCTGAAGCTTTATCCATAACGTTATCAGATCTTGGTGGAGATTTTATTATCATCACAGGGAAAGGTCAGAAACAACGTTCTGTGCCAATAATTACACCCGTAACAAATGCAATAAATGACTATATTAAACACTGCCCTCACCACTTAGAAAAAAACACCCCATTATTTCTTGGGTCCAGAGGAAAACCTCTTAACCCACACGTTTTTCAAAGACAAATACGCACTATACGCAACAACTTAGGACTACCAGATAATGTCACACCACATACATTTAGACATAGCTTCGCCACTCATTTATTATCAAATGGCGCAGATCTAAGATCTATCCAGGAACTCTTAGGCCACACAAATCTTTCAACAACACAAATTTATACTTTTGTTGATGAAAGTAAAATATTAAAAACATATAATCAATGCCATCCACGCAGTAAAAAAGAAAACTAAAATGATTTTTCCAGATATTGATCCAGTTATACTAAGCATTGGCCCTATAAAAATTCACTGGTATTCAATTGCCTATATTATGGGTATAATATTTGGCTTTTGGTATATAAAAACCTTAGCAAGAAAACAAAATCTGGCTCTAGATAAACTATTCATTGATGACTTATTTATTTATACGATACTTGGAATAATTCTAGGAGGAAGACTAGGTTTTGTAATGTTTTATGATCCAATACATTACATTAACAACCCACTAGAAATATTATATACTTGGAAAGGAGGCATGTCATTCCATGGTGGGATGATTGGTGTAATCTTAGCAATAATTATAACATCAAGAAAACACAAAATAAATACTTGGAAAATTCTAGACATTACAGCTTGTGCTGCACCAGTTGGATTATTCTTAGGACGCATTACAAATTTTATTAATGGCGAACTTTTTGGTAGAATAACAGATAGTAAATTAGGAATTATCTTTCCATCAGGAGGTCCATTCCCAAGACACCCTAGCCAGATATACGAAGCACTAGGAGAAGGTCTGTTGTTGTTTTTAATACTTAATTACTTATACTTGGTTAAAAAAACTTATAAAACCCCCGGAACAACCTCAGGATTATTTGGATTATTCTATGCACTCATTAGAATAGCAATAGAGTTTTTTAGAGAACCAAATCATAATCTTGGTTATTTTTGGCAATATTTCACGATGGGGCAAATTCTTTCTTGCGCCATGATTGTTGTAGCAATTATCATATTAAAAAATACACAAACAGAGAAGTAATCTATAACTACATATCCCTATTGCTTCTTATTTTGAAAGAATTATAGTTGAAGAAAAATTTCCGAACAACTTTCTGGGAGTAATCATGACAAAAGGTCCAAAAGCGGTAAAATCTATTGCATCATCACTAATTGGCAATGCTTTAGAATGGTATGAATACACACTTTATGCTCATTTTGCTACAGTGATAAGCAGCTTGTTTTTTGATGTAGGCAATGAATTCGTTGCAATATTAGCAACCTTTGGTACTTTTGCCGTTGGATTGGCAGCTAGACCAATTGGTGGAATCATTTTTGGATATGTGGGTGATAAACTCAGTCGCAAAAAAATGCTCACGTTTACTATATTGCTAATGTCAATTCCTACAACATTAATAGGCTTCTTACCTACTTATGCTGAAATTGGAATTATGGCACCAATATTATTAGTTAGCCTCCGAATTATGCAAGGACTTGCGCTAGGGGGAGAGTTTGGAGCCTCTTGTGTATATTTGTATGAATCAGTACCCCAAAACAAACGTGGCTTTTTTGGAACATTAGCTTTAACAGGAGTTGGAACAGGTTTAGTTCTAAGCGCCATGACTGTATTACTCGTAGAGTATTTTTTGACAGCGGAACAAATATATGCTTTTGCCTGGAGAATCCCATTTTTTGTCAGTGTTATAGGAAGCTTTATTGCTTTTTACATGAGAATGAACCTGCTTGAATCAGATGATTTTATTATAGCTAAAGAAAATCAAGACCTAGTCAATAATCCTTTTATGGAAATGATTAAAAAACATTACAAAACCTTGTTACCACTTTTTGGCATATTTCTTACAACACAAGTGGCTTTCTTTGTAATTTTTATTTTCGGCAAAACTATGATGATTCGCTTTCTTGGTTACTCACCAGAAATAGCTGGAATAATTAACTTATTGACCGTTGTAAGCTACACTATAGCAACAGTTATATTTGGATATTTATCAGATAAATTTGAGCGTCTAAATATAATATTGGTCGGAATTGTTCTAATGTTTGTTTTTGCATATCCGTTTATATATAGCTTAAAGCTTGCCAGTCCTTTATTTGTTATTACTATGAGCTTATTGTTTGGTTTATTAATAGGTATGTCTGAAGGAACCTTAAATCCATTAACCGCATCTTCTTTTCCTACAAATATCAGAGCAACTAGTGTTGCTTTTTGTTGGAATTTTACCTCTATTGCTTTTGGTGGAGTTGCACCAATTATTGCGATAACATTAGAAAAAAAGTATGGGAATATTGATGCAATAGCTTATTATCTAATGGCAGTGTGTTCTATAT
>JAGORE010000010.1 GCA_018062985.1 Rickettsiales bacterium
GTACTGCAGAGAATACTCTCAGTCTATAATTGTTGGCAACAAAACTCACCAAGGCTATGGAACTGCTTGTAGACAACCTGACGGAAGTTGGAAAATTGTTAAATAATTTATAGAGATTTCTTAGAAAGCCCTATAAATTTCTGCACCACAACATGTGAGTTTATCCTCTATGCGCTCATAGCCTCGGTCTATGTGATATACTCTGTTAATAGTAGTTTTGCCTTCAGCAACTAACCCAGCAAGAACCAGAGATACCGAAGCCCTTAAGTCTGTTGCCATAACTTCAGCCCCGTATAGCTTCTTGACACCTCTAATAGTTGCAACCTTGCCATTCACTGAAATATCAGCGCCCATTCTTACTAACTCTGAAACATGCATATATCTGTTTTCAAAAATATTTTCATGAATAACTGATATTCCTGGACTAATGGACATTAAACTCATTAATTGCGCTTGCATATCCGTAGGAAAACCAGGATACGTACCAGTAAAAATTTCACCACACTTTTTCTTGCCTTGACCAGAAATCATGATTTCGTTGTCTGTATATTCGATATGCGCGCCAAAATCTCTTAAGGCTTCGATCACATTAAGCATACTCTTGTATTGAACATTATACAACGTCAAATCTCCACCAGTCATAAAAGCAGCAACAGCATAGGTTCCAGCTTCTATTCGATCAGAAATTATTTTATGCCTTGCTCCATTTAGGCTTTTTACTCCCTCTATAGTCAAAACGTTCGTATTAATACCAGAGATTTTTGCTCCCATCTTTACTAACATATCTATCAGATCTGTTATTTCAGGTTCCATTGCAGCATTATGAATAACAGTCGTTCCTTTAGCTAACGTAGCCGCCATTAAAATATTTTCTGTAGCTCCTACGGATGGAATATCAAAAAAAATCTCTGCACCATGAAGCCCCTTCGGAGCACTTGCTTCAATATAACCTTTAGTCACCTCAACCTGTACACCCATTTTTTTTAATGCTTTTAAATGAATATCTAATGGTCGTGTTCCTATTGCACATCCACCTGGCAAAGAAACCCTACTTTTACCAAAACGAGCAATCATAGGCCCCAAAACCAAAACAGACGCTCTCATTTTCCTGACAATATCATAAGGAGCCTCAAAATCATTAATATTAGACGATCTTAATAACAACACTCTTCCTTTGCTATCTAGAACATACTCACCACCTAAACTTATATTCACACCATGATGCACAAGAAGGTGAGACATAGTAACAACATCTGACAGCTTTGGTATGTTTTCAAGAATGATACATTCATCTGTGAGTAATGATGCAGCCATTAAAGGTAAAGCAGAATTTTTTGCACCACCTATTCTTATCCTGCCATTAAGAGACTGCCCACCATGAATTATTATTTTATCCATTATTTTCGTTTCTTCCTAATAAATATTTATAACTAGCTTTAAAATAAATATACCCTGATAATACCGTTAAGCCAGCAGCAACCCACAAAATCATACTTCCTAAAATATCAGTATAATCAATACCAGACCCTTCTTTTCCAAGAATTAATACAAAAATTGCTGTCATTTGCACAAAAGTTTTGTATTTACCAAGTGCACTTACAGGCATACTAACTTTTATTTCAGCTAAAAACTCTCTTAATCCAGAAACAAGAATCTCTCTGGTAATAATAGCAATGGCAGGAAATAAATCAGCTCTACCATAATACACTAACATTACCATTACAGACGCCACTAATAATTTATCTGCTATTGGATCTAAAAATCTACCAATACGAGACTGTACATTCCACATCCTTGCTAAATATCCATCGAAAAAATCTGTAATACAAGCATACAAAAATAGTACTGCGGCAAATCTATGCCCAAATACGCTACTCTCAAAATACATCGCTACCAGTACGAATGGTATCAATGCAATTCTAGACATGGTGAGCCAGTTCGGAATATGTTTTAACATTATCATAAATCTTTATTTAGGTACTGATATATCATTTTACTTATTTTGCTGTCAATACCCGTCACATTTCTTATTTCTTCTAAAGAAGCTTCTTTCAAATTTTTAACAGAACCAAAAAATGTCAGCAGCTTCTGTTTTCTGACTTTCCCTATACCTGGAATGTTATCCAAAATAGATTGATCAAATGATGACAAAGCCCTGTTCCTATAACCAGAAATAGCCACACGATGTGCCTCATCACGTAACAATTGTATATATTGTTTTACTTTACTTGATTTATCAAGAATAATTGTATTTTCACGAGTATAAATTACTTCATTCCCAGAATTTCTATCCCTACCTTTGGCTATAGACACTACAAAAATATCATTTATACAATGTAAACTCAAAAAATCTACCACTACTTTTAAATGCCCCTTACCCCCATCAATTATCATCAGATCAGGCAAGTTGTATTTATTCCGCTCCGAAAACCTTCTGGTTAAAACCTCATGTAACATAGCATAATCATCCGCACCCTTAATACTTTTTATGTTATATCGACGATACTGTGATTTCTGAAATCCGTTGATCCCAGAAGCTACAATTGCACCAACAGCATAACTTCCGAAACAGTGACTGTTATCAAAAATTTCTATCTTTCTTACACCTGACTTTATCTGCAATAAAGATTCTAATTCAGCAATAAATAGTTGATGTTTATTAAAAGATTCAAATGTTTCAGCCTTTTTACTCTCAAGCACAGACATACAGTATTCCACTATATCAGTCTTATTCCTGGAGCTAGGCACATTAATTTTGTAATGTTTATTATAAATTTTATACAATAGATCTTCAATATATTGCTGATATGATTTCTCTAACTCCAGAGATAATAAAATCTCGTCTGGCACAAACTGATTGGAATAAAAATTTGAGAGAAAAGTACATAGCACCTCTCCTAAACTCTCATACAAAACATTAAAAACAAAAACTTTATGACCAGTAATCGCACCTAACCTTATAAAAGAAACTTGTACGATGATTTGATCCATAAACTCATTAATACAAATTACATCTACATCTTCAATATCTTTAAGAAGGGAATGGCTATTTTTTGTAATTTGGGACAATATATTGATTCTATCTCTATATTTTGCCGCAAGTTCATAGTCTTGTTGGTTACTAGCCTTATTCATCATTAAAAACAAATCATCATACAAAGATTTCCGGTGCCCGCTAAGAAAGTCTTTCACTTTGTTTATCTCTGCTTTGTAAGCATCTATAGAAATGTTATTAACACAAGGCGCAGAACATTGCTGCATCTGATATAAAATACACGGCTTCTTCCTATTGCGAAACACTACATCACTACATGATCTTAACAAAAAAAGCTTTTGTAACAACTCTATCGCTTTATCGAGATCTTTTACAGATGGAAAGGGGCCATAGACTATTTTATCCTTTAAGTCTTTACCTCTATACTTGATAATTTTGGGAAAAAGCTCTTGTTCATCTATTGTAATATAAGGAAAACTCTTATCATCCTTCAACAATATATTATATTTAGGTTTATACTTTCTTATAAGACTTGCTTCTAAGATTAGAGCTTCAGTTTCATTTAAAGTTTTTAATATAACAACATCGCAGATATTTTGAACTACAATCTCTGTTTTTACAGAATCCGCCCTTAAATAACTAGATAATCTCTTTCTAAGATTTTTAGCCTTACCTATATATATAATTTCTTTGTTTTTATTAATAAACTGATACACACCTGGAGATATCAAATCAGAAGCCAAACTCTCTTTAATAACATCAACTCCGGTTTTCATAACACTTCTTCAAACTAAAAAAACTATCCACATTTTTTGTGGATAACTATGTGCATAACCTGATCCATATATCAAGGCACCCTCTACTATATATCATTCCTGATTAATTTGTCTAAAAAACCATCAATTTTTCTGAACATCATGTAATCCAACACTTTGTCACAAACAACCATAAACACAAAAAATACTATAACATCTTGAACCTAGGGTTTAATTACACTATAACTTGTTATGTGTATAAACAAACGCTAATTTGTAAATAATTATGCAAAGAAAGATCGCAATAACCTCAAGTAACACAAAAAATGCAAGAAATTTAAAGAATGTTTTGTTAAAAAACATTAATTTTCTTGACCTGGAAGAAATACAAGATTACACAACAATAGATCACATAGTGGTCATCGGTGGAGATGGCACAATGTTACTCGCTATACACAACTACATGCACCTTAATATACCATTTTATGGGATCAACAGAGGATCATATGGATTCTTAATGAATGCCCTCGATAAAAAAATTGATATATCGGCAATTCTTAATAACATTCGACATTCTATTTCTACGTCAATATATCCATTACAAATGGAAGTTACCACAGTAGATAATAAACAATTTTCAAAATTGGCAATTAACGAAGTGTCCTTATTAAGACAAACTTATCAAACAGCCAGAATTGAAATATCGATAGATAATCAAATACGACTAAAGAACCTAATTAGCGACGGCGTAATGCTTGCAACCCCTTCAGGTAGTACAGCCTATAATCTCTCGGCCGGAGGACCAATTTTACCAATAACTGCTAATTTACTTGCCTTAACACCTATCAGTCCATTTAGACCTAGGAGATGGCACGGAGCACTTATTCCAAACGATTCCACAGTAACCTTCAGAGCTATAGACTCGCAAAAACGTCCATTAAGCGCTGTAGCCGATTTCCATGAAATCAGAAATATAAATTTGGTAACCATAAAATGCTTGAAGGATAGAAAAATTAGGATACTATTTAATTCAACACAAACATTCGAAGATAGAATTAAACAAGAACAGTTCTTAGAATATTAAATATAAACATGTACGCTCTAGATATAATTATATTCGCTATTATAGCCATATTTTTACTTATAAAACTTTTTTCAGTACTAGGTAGAAGAAATGATGAATCCTTTACTACACAAAAAAGTTCATGCTCAAATTTAAGAACGAAAACAATAAAAGAAGTAGAAGTTTTAGAGAAACAAAACATAACCCCTGAAGAAAAAATAAAAGTTCTTGATCCAAGCTTTTCTACAAACAACTTTATAAGAAAAGCGAGGACAGCACATGAAATAGTATTGCATGCCTACGCAGATGGAAATACACAAACACTATCAGAGCTTGTAAGTATAGACATAATGAGAGACTTAGCCTATAAAATTACACAACGCGAAGAAGTGTTATGCGTCGCAAAAATTATATCATTTAAGAATATATCAGAATCAGTCACTTCTACAACATTGCAGAATTACACCGCAAAGATTTATATCTCCATAAAATACGAGATTGTTTTTTATATAGAAGATAAAGAACAAAAACTTATCAATGGCCATAAAACAAAATCAGAAACACATTCCCAAGAAATTTGCTTTGTAAGAAATTTACAAAGCGAAGATCCAACATGGAAAATAGAAAAATTATCTAATATACCTTTTTAGGTAAAATCTAATCTTGTTCATATTTTATTAAACTTTACACTCTAACATTTGCTCAAACTTTGTAAACAACACTTAAAATATGAACGTCGAATCAACTACAAAGAATTTTAATATTACAAAAAATTTCTCAATCTGGGACATAATTGCTCTATCAATTATTTTTTGGATATTTCTACTTATTAAAAATGCTACAGAATATATGTACGCACCCGTACCTTTAAACTTAGATAAAGAAATATCATTAGATGTTATAAAACTACCTCAATACGCCTTAAGAACTACATCACGTATTCTAATAGCACTTATAATTTCTATAACAGTTTCAATAATCTATGCACTACTAGCAGTAAAAAGTGAAAGGCTTAGAAAAATAATGATTCCGTTTATAGATACAATGCAATCAATTCCTATATTAGGGTACATTTCATTTACAATAACTGGTTTCATAGCGCTATTTCCAGGCAATATTCTTGGTTTTGAGCTCGCTGTTATATTTGCAGTCTTTACCTGCCAAGTATGGAACATAACTTATTCTTTGTACCAATCATTTCTTTCTGTGCCAAATGATCTAAGAAATACACAAACAATCTTTAAACTGAATGCCTTTCAAAGATTTTTTCTTATAGAACTACCTTTTGCTACACCGTCTTTAATCTGGAATGCAATGATTTCAGTATCAAACTCTTGGTTTTTTGTAGTAGCATCTGAAGCAATGATAGAAGGAAACAACTCTTACTATCTACCTGGTATAGGCTCCTATATTGCATCAGCAATAAATACAAAAAACACCACCGCAATATATTACGCAATTATTGCCATGATTATTATTATTTCTTTGTATAATCTACTTATCTTTAACCCAATTAATAATTGGGCAGCAAAATTCAAATATGACGACACGAAAACATCAGATGATTTATCATTAGGATATAAAATTTTTTCTCATTCAAAGCTCTTTCTAATAGCCAATTTTCCATTGAAGTTAAGTTATCGATATTTTGCTACAACAGACTACAACTATAGAACACCAAAACGGTTAAACCACAATTACACTAATATTTTACGAGATTTATTATGGTACTTGCTAATATTTACAATATTTATTTACAGTGCTTATTCTTTAATTACTTTCATTAAGATAAACATATCACTACACGAAGCAACATATGCTTTTTACTTGGGATTTATTACAACAATCCGTATAATCTGCACCATAAGCCTCACGATTTTATTTTGGTTACCTATAAGTATTTACATAGGATCAAAACCTAAAATACTAAAAATATTTCAACCACTCGTATTAATCTTTGCTTCTTTTCCTGCAAATATAATATTTCCTGTATGTGCATTACTAATTACAAAATATCATCTAAACCCGAATATTTGGCTTAGTACATTATTGATTATTAGTATGCAATGGTACTTGGTATTTAATATCTTATCTGGCATGAACTCCTTTCCTTTAAATATTCAAAACGTAATTACAATGATACGACCTAAAAAACTAACATTGTTAAAGAAAATACTTATGCCGTCAATATTACCTCATTTCATGGTAGGAGCAATAACAGCCTGGGGCAGCGCCTGGAATTCAACAATCGTAGCCGAATATGCTGAATGGGGAAATACATCCATAGAAGCTCTAGGAATAGGATCTTATATTACCATGGCAAGTAACAGTGGGGATACTAGCAGAATAATTCTAGGAATTTTAGTAATGCTTTTTTATATTGAACTATTTAACAGACTTATGTGGCGCCCACTTTTTAGATACACTGATAAATTAGAAAGATTAAAATGAAAAAACAAAAAACTAACACTACACCTTTATTAACTCTACAAAATATTTGTTATTCGACAAAAACACTTTCAGAACAAGAAATTGCAATATTAGAAAATATAAATTTAAATATTCCACATAATTGCTTTACCGGAATTATTGGAAAATCTGGCTCAGGTAAAACTACGCTACTCAAAATAATTTCATCATTGCTAGAACCTACTTCTGGCACTATTAAAACTTATCATAAAAAACCTCTCAAAATATCAATAGCATTCCAGGATTACTCTCTATTGCCGTGGCTTAATACTTATGAAAACATTGCTCTTGGCATTGACAGTTTAAAAATCTCAGAACAAGAGAGATCTACTAGAGTTTCAGAAATAATTTCTTTAATGAGTTTAAATGGCTTTGAAGAATCATATCCAAAAGAACTATCTGCCGGAATGAAACAAAGGGTAAATTTAGCAAGAGCACTGATTATAGAACCAGATATCTTGCTATTAGACGAACCTTTTTCAAATCTTGATCCACTCACCACAGACACTCTTAAATCAGATCTAAATACTATGTGGCGCACTCAAATGATAAAAATTAATTCTATCATTCTCATTACCCACAATACAGATGACATTATAGATTTATGTGACGAGATATACACCATAGGAAAGCACCCGGCGCAGATTATTGGTTATACAAAACTAGATGCACCGTTCCCAAGAAAAAAGAATAGTAAAATATACAATACTTTCATTGAAAAGATTTTTGAAAGTCTTAGTAAAGATATTGAGATCTCTTTAAACATTAAACACACAAAACGCGACTACAAGAAATATCTTGATATCGCAAATGTGACACCAAACGCAGTAATAGGCTTACTTAACTATCTTGTTATTACAAAAAAATCCGAAAAGATCGATATACAAGATATTATAGAAAATACAAACATCTCATCAGATACAATCTTACCTATTTTAGAATTTGCAAGAATCATAGATTTTATTAAGATAAAAGACACTTCTGTAAGCACAACTACTTTTGGGAGAGTCTTTATGATTGACAAGACAAAAAGAGTTTCTATTTTACGAAGAAACCTAGAAAAACATATTGGGTTAATAGAAGATATAAAAAAGCATTATCCAAATAATCTACAAAAAATATATAACACTATAAGTAAACAAATCTCAGCACCTGAAGGAACTAAGATTATAAAAACTCTCATAACCTGGAGTAAATATGCGAAGATAATCTAAGGTTTATTTGCCTGTTTTTTTCTCTGCTCGATTAAATCATATGCAGACTTATACCACTTGCTCTTTGGATAGTTATACCCTAATGTCGCAGCAAATTTTTGTGCTTCTGCTACGTTATCCATAAAAATATAAAGCTCAGATAATCTATACAAAGCCTCTTCTATATGAGAAGTAGTAGAGTAATCATTGATTACGACATTAAATCTCTTAATCGCCGATAACAATTCGCCTCTATTCAAATAATACCTTCCGATGATCATCTCTTGAGCTGCTAGACGATCTTCAACTAAACCTAATTTAACCTTGGCATCTCTGGAATATTTTACCCCAGGAAATCGTTGAATAAGATTTTCTAGTGCTTCCTTCGCCTTGAACGTCATATTCTGATCTCTATAAGGAATATTAATTTGCTCATAAAACCCTAAAGCTTTCATATAATACATATAACTTATTTCTGATGATGTAGGATACATCTTAAGAAAATTATCTATTGTTAAAGTCATATTATCATAATCATGATCAAGATAATAAGCATACACTTCCATTACCATCGCATTTTTTGCACCTTCATAATACGGGAACTCATATATGACTTTTGAAAATAATTCTGCAGCTTGCCCATAATTTTTCTCACGAAACATCTCTGCAGCTTTTAAATATACATTTTCTGGTGTGTCTTGAGCTATATCATTTTTTTTCTTACCAGCACATCCAGAGATAAGAATCACAAAAATTAAAGCTATTATATTTAGATGTCTCATAATCAAACACTTTAAAAAAATTAATTTTTTATCTTTATAACGTTATTAACGTTTGCATATTTTGCATTATGCCCGATTTAATTTATAATTAAATAAAAAATCTCAATTATCATATATTATTCCATATTCTCTAGTATACAATCACTTTTTGCTATATTCTTATTCAGACATTCTCAAGTTGATTTAGAATATAAAATATTATGACACGATACAAAGCAATATTATTTGATTGTGATGGCACTCTTGTAGATAGCGAATTAATCAACGCACAAGGAATGGCTGACATACTTATAAAATTAGGACATAAGCAGTATACAACTGAGTTTTGTCTAAAACATTTTATAGGATGTAGCTCAGTAGAAATAATCAATACTCTTAATGATTTACAAATACAAGATCCAAGTGCTGTATTACATCTAATGCATGAACATTCTTTATCTCTGGCTACATCTGCTTTAAAACCAATTACTAACGCAATAGATACTCTAAACAAAATAACCTTTCCAAAATGTGTTGTCTCTAATGGTGATAGAAGGACTATATTGCACTTTTTAGAATTAACTACATTAAATCAATTCTTCCCCAATGAATATGTGTTTACAAGAGAGCAAGTAAAAAAACCAAAGCCCTCACCAGATCTATATTTACTTGCAGCAGACAAAATGAAAACTTTACCAAAAGACTGTCTCGTAATAGAAGATAGTGTAATTGGTATAACAGCAGCAAAAAAGGCTGGAATGAAAGTATTAGGCTTTACTGGGGCAAATAGTTTTCATGAACATATGACAAAGTCCATACAAGATGCTGGAGCAGATCATATAATAAATAATCTGCTCCAAATCTTCGAATATCTTTGATATTTAATTAGAATAGCCCTTAGAAAGCTTTTTTCGTTGAGAGTATTTGACAAAAATAAAACCTATACCACCACAAACTAATCCTATTGGAATCACTGACAGTGCATATAAATAAGATTTTGAGCCATAGACAATTATACCGTCTTGAATAGTTCCATCCCATGTAAAATGTAAGATTTTACCAATCACTGTATGAAAGAAATATCCAAATGCCATCATCACCATGTTGACTATAGCAGAAGCTAATCCAACAACATTTTCACTAGCATAAGTAATTGCTTTATAAACAACGATAACTTGATAAGCACAAAATATCCCTATCAAAAATAATAATGTTTTTATGACTACCTCAGATGATGTAAAGAAAAACATCCACATAAATAACAAAGCCATTAAAAATGCCGAACAAATAAGTATATTATAATACTGCTTTGTCTTATCAGCAACAATTGGAATAATTACAGTTCCGAAAGACATCCCAACCAAGATTATCGATGGCAGGAATGCTGCTTTTACCTGTGCAAAACCATATATCGCTCTAAAGAAAGAAGCACCCCATACATCGACAAATCCTTCTAATGGGCCAATCATTAACCCACCAAAGATTCCAATAATCAATATCATCTTCCTTTCCCATATGCTTCGCAAATCTTTAGTAATATTTAGTTTACTTGTTGCTGAAGATTCAACCTTAGGCATGACTACGAAAGATATTGCTGCTAATAATACTCCAATGTATAAAATATAAGTTATCAGATTATGATAGCCTAAAACATCAAAGACATAGCTAAGAGGCACAGGAATTAGCAATGCCATAGTCGCACCAATACCTAACATCATAGAGAAACGATTTTCTGGGAAACACAAATGGATAATTTTAAATAATCCAAGAATCGCAGCGGCAGAACCAAAACCAACTAAAGCCCTACCTAAACATACTAATAGCCAGGAATCAGAGAACAATATTGGCATCGTCCCAAGCACCGTAAATAAAATACAAAATGGCACCACAATTTTAGGGCCTTTCTTATCTAACCACATACCGACAGGAATATGTAAACCTGCATATGTTATATAATATATACCGGCAAATTGTCCAAAAGACGATGCGTCTATTGAATCGAATTTACTTATCATATCTGGCATTATGACATTGGGCAAATTTCTTAAAATATATTGATAACCATAGAATAAGGCTCCTAAAAACCAGGCTAACCATACCAAGGTCTTACTTTGACTTTTATACATTGTTTTACTAAATTAATTAAATGAGTTATAGAAAATGAGATACAAAAATGGGACTATGCGGCATGACGCCACATAAACAAAGAACACATCAAAAAAATTTGTACGATTTTCATTTACTAATTGTTTTTTATTATCTAATGATTCTTTTACATTATCAACACATCTATTATTTGTCAATCGTTCAAAAAATCTTATTTATCTTTTTTAAGTTCTAACTCAGAAACAAGTGGAATGGCACTAGGCACCACAATAATCCCGGAACTTTGTGCTTCTAACGGCCTTCTACTTTTTATTACTCTATACAATGTATATACAGCCGTTATTGCAAATAATGCAGAGATTCCTATAAAAAACCCAATTGCTCCCAATGCTTTCATAAAACCAGCAATAATTAGTGGACCACATACCGCGCCTAAACCATATGCCACTGATAAACCTTGTGTAGCTTCTATAACATGTGTTTTTTCTATATAATCACACATATGATTCATGCTAATTGGAAAAATACAAAATATAATGCCCCCTAAAACAAAAATCAAAGCTAAGCTAATAACTTTAGAAGCATCGCTAGATAACATTGGGAAATAATCTAGAAACATTATAAATATACTCACAATAGAGGCAACACCACATAGAATAATTAGGGCCAATCTCCTATCGATACGATCAGATAAACGACCAAATGGATATTGCAAAACTACCCCACCAATTATATTTAAAGACATAACGACAGAAACATTATCTAGTAAGACACCTTCATCAAGTACATATATAGGTAACAGCCCGTAAGTTGCGGCAATAAATAACCCCGATACAAAACTTCCGACCACACCAGTAGGCGATGCAGCAAATAATTTTTTTATCCCTAAAGCCTTAGTATCTCTAATCTTCGGAGAAATAATAGGAGTAGCACAAAAAGGGATAATTGATAAAATTACAAAAACAGTACCAAAAATAAATGGCATCATAGTATCAATTGCTATTATATCTATAAATAGCTGACCTACAGCTTGAGCACCATATATAGAAGCTACATATAAAGCAAGATATGATGATCTATTTTTTTCGTTACTGACATTTAATAACCAACTCTCAAGCGTAATATATAACCCGGCTAGACAATAACCGGCAATAAACCGTGACAAGCTCCATATAAATAGGTTATCCGAAGTAGCAAGAATAAGTATTGAAAAAGCAAAAAACGAAGCAAATGCTGCATATGTTCTAATATATGAAACACGAATTAAAATGTGAGATATATGAAATGATCCCAAAAACATTCCAAGATAAAACAGAGAGGTGATGATCCCGACAAAAAACGATGTGTGCCCCATCATTTTTAATTTCAATGAACACACGGTATTAATAAAACCTGCGCCAAGCATTAACAAGGACATACATAACAAAGGAATAAACATCTTTGATGTCCGAGCAAAAAGATAAAACCTACTTATCATCTTATTTAAATAATATAATTTACTACCAATACTCTTCAATTATACTCAATAAATACTAAAAATTCTATTAACAACCGTTATAAACCAGTGATTTTTAGAGATAAACTACAAAACATTACCTAACTTTTACAAAGAATTCTTGGTTTGCACAACTAATTCTTCGATAATCTCTGCTGCAGGTTGTTCTTTCTTTATAAACGCCACACTTTGGCCAGCCATGACAGAACCGTTTTCTATATCACCATCAATTACAGCTTTTTTTAGAGCTCCAGCCCAAAAATGCTCTATTTGCAATTGAGCATCTTTTTTACTTAATTTACCTTCTTTATAATCAACAATAGCTTTCCTCTGTACATCCATAAATTTTTTAGTTGCATTATTAGCAAGAGCTCTTACAGGAATCACAGGAAAATCTTCGTCTAACTGCACTGAAGGTACAGCATCTCTAGCGTTCGCTTTGATAAACGCCTCTTTAAACTTCGGATGCGCTATAGATTCTGTTGCACATACAAATCTTGTGCCTAATTGACAGCCAGATGCTCCCATCTTAATATAATTTGCTATCATTTCACCCCTGCCTATACCTCCTGCAATAAAGACTGGAACTTCTTTAATATTTGGCAAAATCTCTTGTACTAACACTGAAGTAGAAACGGGGCCAATATGACCACCTGCTTCCATGCCTTCGATAACAAGAGCATCAACACCTAACTGTACTAATCTCTGTGCTAACTTTAATGTAGGTGTAAAGCACAATACTTTTATGCCGCTATCTTTTAATTGCTGAATCTGAGAAGATTTTGGCAATCCTCCAGCAAGCACTACGTATTTTACATTCTCAGTAATACACACATCTATTAACTCCGTTATCTGAGGATGCATAGTTATAAGATTTACACCAAAAGATCTAGAGGTTTGATTTTGTGTCTTTTTAATTTCTACACTTAACATCTCAGGAGATAGTGCTCCACAGGCAATTATTCCAAATCCACCAGCATTGGAAATAGCCGAAACGAGATTATGTTCAGAAACCCATGACATTGCTCCACATAATATTGGATATTGTACATTTAAGAATTCAGCACCTTTCTGCCAGTTAGTATTTTCAATTTTTATCATATGTCTATAAATTAAATTTCTTATGCAATTTTTTAAGCATTAAATCGTCATGCGCTTCATTTACCAAAATACTTATTTTTAGTTCAGATACTGATACAAGCAACATTTCTCTGTTTTCCTCTGCGAACACTTCAAATATTTGCTGTACTATTGTACAATTACTTTGAATACCCACACCAATTATTGATATTTTTGACAGACAAATCTCTTTTTCTATATTCGTATAATCCAAGGACTCTTTACTAGATTGTAATATGTTTAATGTTTGATCTAACTCCGATTTCTTTATCACAAAAGTTAAAGCAAAATTACGTTTAACTTTGTTAAAATTTTGAGCTATCATATCTACCTTGACATCATACTGAGCTAGCAAAGCTAAGGCTCTAGCTACACCAGAGTTGTTCGATAATTCTATTGTAATTTTTGCCTCGTTCTTACTATGAGTAATAGCAGTAATGCTTTTATTCTTGTGACTACTATCTTTAATAAATACAGTGCCAGATCCTTCGTTAAAACTAGATAACACTCTTAAAGGAACGTTGTGCTTGATTGCAATCTCTGCTGATTTAGCATTAAGCACCTTAGCACCAGAAGAAGATAACTCTAGCATCTCTTCATATGATATTTCATCTATTTTTTTTGCATCTTTTACAACATTTGGATCCGCAGTAAACACACCACTAACATCAGTGTAAATATCACATCGCTTAGCAAACAAAGCCGCAGCAATAGCCGTGGCTGTAGTGTCAGAACCTCCTCTGCCTATCGTAGTAATTCTATCTTCATATACCCCTTGAAATCCTGCAATAACAGGAATTTCATCTTGCTTCAATGATTCGATTATCTTATCTGTATTAACACTTACAATCTCAGCACGATTATAATTACTATCACTAATAATCGGTATTTGCCAGCTAAGCCAAGATCTGGCGTTGTAACCTTTCTTTTGCAGCATCAATGCAAGTAACGCAGCTGAAACTTGCTCCCCAGATGCGATTGCTACATCGTATTCTTTTCTAGCACTTTCACTATCATCACAAAAAACTTGATTAACTTTCTTAATCAACTCATCAGTAATTCCAGACATAGCAGATACTACTACTACTACATTACTTCCTTTATCCTTTTCTTTAGATACTAAATTCGCAACATTTTCTATACAGCTTATATCCGCTACTGATGTTCCACCAAATTTTTGCACTATGATATTTTTCATATACTTCTTATCACAACATCTATCCCTTTAGAAATGGATAGGTAAAAAATATTATATGTGTAATATTAACTGCCAAATGGCAAAACACACTAGCTTCCAGTCTTCTACCACATAAAATATATGCACAACTATATACCACACTTGCAACAAAAGATAAGAGTGAATAAGAAAAATTCCCGTATATTTGATGTTTGACAGCAAAAATAATAGAAACAAACAATACTGCAAGAATTATATTATATTTTCCTCCATATAGCCTTATGACAGACTCTAATAGAAACAATCTAAAAAACGCCTCTTCTACAAAAACATATAATACATTCAAAACAAGCCATACCCAGAAAAATTGAAAATACTTGAAATCAAACTTTATTATTCCAATAAAAAAAGCTAAGCTTATTAAGATAAAAATTCCAAAGATAGCAACGTAAAACATCCGCAATAAATCTGTACGCTCAAATGGTCTATATTTATAGAAAACGATTATTAAAGATAACCCTAAGATTATCGAATCCTTATTAAGCCATAAGCTGTAAGGAATTGCATCTTTAGAAACTAAGGCATTGATTAGAGGATAATTATCAAAACCCTGGATTTTATGCCCTAACAACAAACTCCCTAATATTAAAACCAGGATAAAACTTGAGATTTGTATAAAGTAATTATCTCTACTGTATCGTTTTACAACCACAATACCATAGAAAATTTGTAAATGCACAAAAGCAACAATATCAAAATATTGATATAAATACAAAACCCACAATATAAACGGTAAAGCTAATATTCTTACTAGATATGAAGGTCCTAATTTCTTAAGAAAAAAATTAGCATCAGTACGAGGAGTATTCTCCTGTATTACTTTCATAGTAGAATAGCATATATAAGTAAAAACCTTATTATATCAGCTAATTATTACTTTCATATAACTTTTTCTAAATTTTTAGTTTCTTCACAAAACATTTGAATCTTGATCAAATAATGACTACAGATATATTGAGAAAAAATTACAAATACCCTCTTATGTATCAAACACTACACAAGCATATTCTAGAACCAATACTCGCCTTTAAAAAACAATACTGGCCAATAGTGATTCTATATTTTGCTTATGGATTCTCTGGCTTTACTGCAATAGCAGAAACATTCTGGATAAAAAACGACCTTACATTATCAACTTCGGAAATATTGCAACTAGCTTTTTGGGCTCATATGCCTTGGACATATAAAATTATCTTTTCTCAATTTGTTGATAATTTATCGATTATAAAAAGCAGACGAAAAAGTTATATCTGTCTCGGAGCTTTTTTAATGATTATAGGCTATATTATATTCATAGCCACAGTTCACGGCTTTATATATCTATCTCTATATTCGCAATTAACAATATCTAGCATAATAATTTCTGCAGGCATCGTATTACAAGATCTGGTAGCAGATACTTTATGTCTAGAAATTGTAATCTCTGAAAAGAAACAACATAAACTTTCTGATCAAGAATATAAATATAGACTAGGTCTCGTACAATTACTTGGCAGATTAGGATTGATGTTTGGAATATTGCTCGCTGCTTTCTTTGGTGGCATATTAGCAGAATATCTACATTTAAAAACAATATGTTGGTTTTTGCTAGTAATACCAATAATCAGTTGCTCTTCTATAATGTTCTTTAAAGAAGCACCAAACATACAAAATAGTAATTTAGACAAACCATTAGTTGTACTAACTTTTGCAATGACTATAACAACCATCATAAGCTCTCTAGTGAACATTGGAGCCAAAGCAGAAATTAACTTTATCATTAATTTATTTTTTACTCTTATCATGATGAAGTATGTCTTAAAACATCTATCACTTGGTAAACTAAAAGAACTTATTGGCTTAGGCATAGTTATTTTTTTCTTTAGGACTACCCCCTCTTTTGGACCTGGTATAGAATGGTGGCAAATAGACACTTTAAAATTCACCCCTCAATTTTTTGGTATTCTTAGCCAAACTGGAACTTTATTAGGGTTCTTTGCCACATTATTTTTTTCAACTTACATATTAAAATATAACATAAGAACTGTACTAATTATACTCGCCCTTCTCTCAGCACTTCTAAAATTACCTTTTATTGGAATGGCGTATGGATTGCATGACTGGACTATGCAACATTTTGGATTTGGTGCTAAAACCATAGCTATAATTGATGTGGTTTCCGAGGATCCTTTCTCAACCTTATCAATGATACCATTACTAGCTTTATCGGCTTATTACGCTCCTAAACAAAACAAAGTGACCTGGTTTGCTTTGGTAGCTAATTTTATGAATTTAGCCTTGTCTGCTGGAACATTACTAACAAAACATTTACAAACATTCTTCCAAATTACACGTGGAAATTACAAAAAAATCGGACCTTTAATGACCACATGCACTATACTAGATATTGCGCTTCCAATAACAGCTATATTACTTGTAAGTTTATGGCAAAAAAACAGTAAAAAACTATGAATCTAAAACCAGGATTATATATTATTGCTACCCCTATAGGAAACTTAGAGGACATTACAATCAGAGCTCTTGAAACACTCAAATCTGTAGATTTAATATTATGCGAAGATACTAGACATTCTCAAAAATTACTATCACATTATGCAATAAAAAAGAAACTGTGGAGCTACAATGATCATAGTAACGACTCCATACGGAATAAGATTTTAGAAGAAATAAATAACAACAAATCAATCGCACTAATATCAGATGCCGGTACACCTCTAATATCTGATCCAGGATACAAATTAATTGAACAACTACACAAACATAACATTACAGTCACTACCTGCCCCGGATCCTGTTCACCCATAGCTGCTTTAGTTATATCAGGATATCCAACAAACAAATTTTCATTTTTTGGCTTTTTACCAACACAAGATAAAGATCGAGAAAAAGAACTAACTGCTGCGCAATCATACTCTGGATCTTCTATTTTCTTTTCAACTTCAAAAAAGTTAGAAGCTGATTTAAAAGACATCAAAAATATCTTCGGAGATATTGAAATATGCATTATCAGAGAACTAACCAAGATCTTTGAACAAAGAGTTGTTGATAAAATTAACAACATCCTCTCTCTGCATAACGACACACCTCTAAAAGGTGAAATAATTATCATCATTCCGCCACAATCACTTACTAAAGATATGGCCGAAATCAAAAAGCAAGTTCAAAAACTTCAGGAGCTGAACTTCTCGAGCAAGGATATTGTAAAAATTATGTCTATTACGCATAGCAATTTATCAAAAAAAGAAATTTATAATTTAACTATCTAGGTGTATTTGTAATTGTATTGACTTGATTTCTAAAATACTATACATTCATACAAATACACAATATACGTTATCACTATGATACATTTTGATGTAAGCTACGTTATAACAGTTTATAACAAACAAAAATTTATTTCTGAGCTTATTAACAATTTAAAAGCTCAAAACACTATTTTAAAAAAAGAATATATATTTGTCGATGACGCCTCAACAGATGCGTCTGTAGAAAGACTCAAATCAGAAACAGAAAAGTTACAAAATGTTACGATCATACAAAATAAAAAAAATTACGGTCCAAGTATCCGGCTAAATCAAGGCGCTGCTAAAGCGAAAGGAGAATATCTATATTTATTGGATGCTGATGAATTAATCCCTAATAACGCTACAGAAGTTCTAATATCCTTGTTAAGAAAGCATGATGCTGATTTTATCTATGGTAAAAAACTCAAAACAGGACAAGAAATTGAAAAGATCAATACTACTCTTTTACCATCTACAAAGCTATCCTACAAGATATTATGCAACCCTCTTAATGACGTATTATCAGAAAAATACGTAGGAATGGGACTTATAGTTAAGAGAGATATTTTTAACAAGGCTAATGGCTGCGATGAACATGTTTTTATCCAAGACGAATCACTGCCCCTAAAACTAGCGTACGTAGCCAAGAAGTTTATTTCTTTAAATCATATCACTGTTTTTGCACCAAAAATTGAAGGTCTTTCAACTAATAAAAATCAACAACACTATGACCGTTTTATGGCATATCGCAATGCGTTAATTACATTTAAATATATAAGTAAAGAATCAAAATTAAAACTATATAAAAGAGCTGTTTCTTCAGCATGGAAAACCCAAAAGAAGGATGAAAATCTTATATACAAAATACGCATGTTTGTATTATATACATATACAAAATACTTTACAAAAAAAATATCCACAAAACATTTAGATCACTTAAATCACTACATGAATAAGCTACTTTCAGTACGAAAAATGGACACGAAAACATTATTATGAATTTAAAACAAATTTTATTACTATTTTGCCTGATTGTGTGTAATGCTGTTAATGCAGAAAATTTTCATAAAAATGATTTATCAATCTTGGTTTCGTCGTGTGACAAGTACAAAGTATTGTGGCCAGGATTCTTCGATGCTTTATTCAAATTCTGGCCATCATTGAATACTAAAAATAAGAATATCAAATTATATCTAATTACAAACAATGAAGTATACCCCTCATCTAGAGTTATTTCAGTTCAAACAACGCTAAGCGATGGTTGGTCACAAAACATCAAAGATGCGCTAAATAAAATAAACACTAAATATATTTTATACCTACAAGATGATTATTTCTTCTCAACTCCAGTCAACGAATCAAGACTCAAAGAAATTATGGAAACAATGCGTAATCATGGAAAAGTAGGTTATACAAGTTTAATTGCAGATGGATATTTTCTAGACACAAAATTCAAATGGGAAAATAATCCATATCTTAAAGACTCTCTTTTCCGATCAAGAAAACATAAAAAATATTATATAACTTTACAAGCATTGTTATTTGATAGGGAGAAATTCTTAGATTTACTAGGCGATGAGAAATCACCTTGGATTTTTGAAAAAAAAGCCGTAAACAGAGCTGTACTACTCCCCTGGGATTCCTGGGGATTAAGCGCAAACCCACCCCTAGACTACTTCAATATGGTTAATAGGGGGCAACTAAACTTATCATCCCTAAAAGGTGCACAAGCACTTGGGTTAAAAAACTTACCTACAGAACAAATAATTGATAAATACAAAATATACCCGCAAAACTATCCTATTTTATACAATTTTGCTTTTCGTAACAAAACCTTATTATCTTTTTACGTAAACACTTTCAAAAAAATTGATACTTTTTACAATAGATATAAACAGTGACTTGAAGTACATTTATTTTGGCCCAGATAAACCTGTACCTTTTGTTATTGGATTCGATTTTACACTCTGTTGGCTACTCCACTAAGAATCAGATGATCAAAAAGAAAAAGCTGTAAGCTAAAGATATCCAGAGATCTGAGAAATGAATTAGCTCTATACTTTGATTAAAAAAAACCGAGACGCAATAAAAAAACCAGGTAGCATACACACCCCCTATACCAGAATTTGGACTGCTGTGGATCGTGATAAATTTAAAACTATTGCGTTTAAAAGTAGGCGAAGTGGATAAAAATAATGATATCGATCTAGCTATGCGCATAAAAAGATCATGTGATAAAATTAATTATCTTTGTACTGATGGCAATAAAACATATAGCTATTATAGATTAGCAAAACAGCATGTTGTAAGTAAATCAGAAACCTGTTTAGTTGAAAATTTAAACTCCTCCTTAAGAGATATGTTGGCTCGCCTGAACCGCAGAACAAAAAGATTTAGCAAATGGGTTGATGCTCAGATCAACCTTAGCGATGTTCTTTTACAAAGAAATTGCTTGTCGTATCTATCTATAATGACCATGTACATAACAACGACTTGACTAAAAAACTCGTTGACATTAAAACACCTGAATAGAGTGGTAACTGGAAAGAGCATGACAAAAAATTGTTTATTGGAATAATTGGTTGCTGTATTGTTTTTGGGTTCTTTTATCACTTAAAGTGGAAACAACCCAAAAAACTCATTAAAGCTCAGTCGATAATTTCTAGATTTACCGGTGGTTACATAGAAACCCACGTTGAGACATTGCCACAATTAGATTTTCTTGATCAGAAGGTTTTGGGTTCTGGCGAAGAAGAAGCGAAAAAGCATCGAGTTATTTTTTCTGGAATTGCCCGTGATAATGGCCCTGACTTACCAGTAATGATTAACAATATAGAACGCATTGGTAAATATTTTCGAAAATGACTCCCATGATCACACTAAAGAGTTTTTTGACAAGTGGCAGAAAGATAATCATAAAGTAACAATTATTTCTGAAGATTTTCATAACAAGAAGCGTCCATCGATCAAGTTCTTAGCTGATATTAGAAATAGATATCTTGATAAATTACTTCAAGATAAACAGTATAGGGATTTTGATTTAGTTATTATGTTAGACATGGATATGTTTTTTGGCTTTGATGTCCGTGGCATTTTAGATAGTTTAGCTAAAATTCAAGATTGGGATGTGGTATGTTCCAATGGCATTACCCGTGGTAATCGCATGTATGATGCATTCGCTTTTAGAAGCGATACTTTTCCTTGGTCCCCTGATAAAGAAGATTATTGGTCTATAATCGTACCTTCAATACAAAAGATTTACAATCCGAATACTGGCTTAGTTAGTGTTCACTCATGTTTTGGCGGTATGGCCATTTACAAGAAGAATTTTTTACAAGGTTGCAGATACGATTCTATTAAAGAAGATTGTGAACATGTGTACTTACATCAGTGTATGCGTGAAAAAAACAAGGCTAGAATTACTATGAATCCTACCCAGATCGTTAGATATTCTCACTGGCGTCAATAGAACTATTTTTCACATAAGAACGGACTATTAATATACTTATCTTCGACCAGATACACCTCTGCCTTTTGTTTTTGGATCAAACCTTGCACTCTGTCTACTACTTTGCATAGTCCTCACAGTGGCTTGCGGTGCTAAACTGCCTAATTTTTTTCTTGTCTCTTTATCTGTAGAATTAACCATTCTAGCACCAGTAGCAGCTTGTACTTTTTCTGTTTCTTTATTCACTCCAACCACCTCAACGCCTTTTCCTTGTTGTTGTACAACATTAACACCACGATCTTTGGATTGCTTAGCATCCTCTTCTGTTTCTTTTTTAGGAAAATGAATATCCATAGCTTTCTTACCAAGCTTTAATCCTTTTTCTACTCCTTTAACATATAAAGCACTCATAATTGGACCAAGACCTGGCCATGGTGCTAACATCCCAGACACAGCACCTAACAACGTCGCAACAATCGTTTTTTGAAGATCTAAACCATTTTCTTTTGCACTCTTATATGCTTGCACTGCACCAGAAACCGCAGAAAAAGTTATAGCAACTGCTGCAACACCAATAGCACCAACCCCACTAGCTATTAGACCAAAACATACTATAGCACTAATGACCGCAAGCGGTGCTGGGCCAGGAATAGGACCAACACCTCTAAAAAGAAAATCAATAGGAGCATAAAATGGATTAGTACCACGATATTCTTTAATCGAATGAACCATTGACACTCCATTTACTTCTTTTTCATAAAACAGCGCCTGATATCTATCATTAATTTGATCGTGATAATTCTTAGATAAATGAGGCCGTAAATATTCATAGCCATCACTGCATTGATGTGATTTATACCTAGAATCTGTCCGTATTGAATTTAATACACCGGGATTTAATCCTTTAGGAGTTTGTATGTTACTATGACCTCCAGGGTACACAACATCAATAATAGCTACCATATCTTTACCAGTCATCTCTTTAACAGTTTTAGCTATGTTTTCTGGATGTTGACCTTCAAATTCTTGTGCTAACTCTCTAATTTGTTCTGGAGTGGGGTTTACAATTTTTCCTATTTTCTTGTTCTGCAAAATCACCCGCAAAACTTCATCTCGTGCATCCATATACATTTCGCCGAGAAGATTCTTTCCTCCCCCCTTAAAACCAGTACCATAATACTCATCACGATTAGCATATATCATGTATTGATTACCTGTCGCTAACAATTCACCTACATTATCAGGGTGCTGTGTAAGTTTAGCTCTTATAACCGTCTGCATCAAAGATGGCCTTGCATTATAGAAATTATTATTAATTTTTTTAGGCCCTCCGGAAATAGAATGGTCAAAGAATACATCGACTGCTTCTTTTGGATCTTCACACGCCATAACTCGTAAATAATGTTCAGCTGTGTGATATGTAACTCCATCTATCTTAATAGGCTGAGAACAGAAATTAGAAAATCCACCTTTCCCTGGAAATCTATTATCACCAAAGTCATACACTTCATTGCTATATATATCTACTTTTCCATTTTGTGACACTTTAAGAGCGTGACGACTAATTCCTTGATCTTGGGGGCCCCTAGGAGCTGTTAAATATTGCTGAAATCGATTATCAACTATTTTAGGTAAATGATAAAAATCTGGAGCCATAAATAGCCAATAAATATAAGAAATTATTTTTAATTAAATTATTTTAACACAGAAAGTATTAATATTATATTAACTTACCATTGGATCTTATGCCCTTTGTAATCTAGGAAATCTCCAGTGTTAAAATCCCCCTCTATTACTTTGATCATACCTGAAATACTTTCTGTAACATCAATATCAGCATTTGGACCACCCATCTCTGTTCCTACCCATCCTGGATGTAATATCAAAAACTTTATACCGTTTTTCTCTTGATCTATTGCTACAGATTTAATCATTGCATTTAAAGCAGCCTTACTACCACGATACGAATAATAACCTCCTGACTTGTTACTTTCAATACTCCCCATACTGCTAGATATCACAACTATTTTCTTCTCTTTTCCTAGAAGAACGTTTTGAAATAATCTTTCTATAATCTTTAGGTTATATATAGCATTGATTTTGAAAGTATCGATCATATTATCGATATCAATATTGCCGATTTCTATTTCCCTTTGACCAACTATTTCTGCGTTAAGCACAATAATATCGATAGGGTTATTGAGTAACTCATCTTTTAAATCTCTAAGCTGATTCTCCGCCTCAACATCTAATTCCTTTATTTCAATATCACCACTAATACCGTGCAACTCTTTTGCTTTATTTGATCTTCTGCATGTTGCAATAACTTTATATCCTTTATCAGAGAATTGTTTTACGAATTCTAAACCTAACCCTCTATTTGATCCTGTCACTAATACAGTTCTAGACATCTTCTCCCTCATCTACAGCGTTCAAACTTTTTCGATAAACTTAATACCCTTTGGTAAGCTCTTCATCGAGATAATAGATAGATCACAAAAATAGTCATCTGGCATTTCCAGTTGCACAATTTTTTCTTCGTATGGAATTTTTAAAAGCACCTTGTTAAGAGATTTTTGTATATCTGTACGTTTTTTAATTATGCGCTTCAACACCTCGCTAGAATTTGTATCAAGTGCAATCACTACTGTTGATTTATTTTTACTTAAAAATACATCTAGCTTTTGTATATCTTGTATTGTAATACGCTCAAAATCACCAGATTTTCTGACATCCATAGAAAAAACCATGGGAATCTTAGCGTAAATATTATCTCTGTGTTGCTCTAAAAGTCTATCATCAAAAATCATTGCCTCTACCATTCCCGTAGAAGTAGAAACCGTTAGCAACATATACCTTCCTTTAGGAGATGATTTTATTTTAATTGTCACAGGAATACCAGCCACTTTAATGATGAACTTTCCATCAGCTAGTCTAGATTTTATATCAGATGCATCATACACTTGCATTTTAAAAAAACTATCCTTGTAAATATCCAAAGGATGCTCTGAAAGATAAAAGCCAAATGCACTACATTCATTATGCAATTTCTCGGTATAATCCCAATCCTGAATGTCTTTAAACTGTATATTTTGTGTTTCTTTAGACGAAAACAAACTCATCTGATCATAAGAATCTTGATTGTTAACTACAGTCAACAAAACCTCTAGAGAACCACAAAGCTGTGCTCGATTTGAATGTATACAATCAAACCCGCCGGCTTTAATCAAATATTCGAGCTGTCTCTTATTTAAAACTCCCTCTCCAATTCTTTCCATAAATTCTGTAATGTTTTTAAAAAGGCCATTCTCATGCCTTTCTTTACAGATCTTCTCCATTGCAGCTATCCCAACATTTTTCAATGCTCCTAAACCATAACTGATGCTTGTTTCTTGATTCTTACATACTACAGAAAAACATGCTTCTGATTCGTTGATACTAGGAGACAGAATCTTAATTCCCATTTCTTTTGCTTCTTGTATAAAAAGATTTAGTTTATCAGTGTCATCTATCTCTGTATTCATAATAGATACCAGAAATTCCGCTGGATAATTAGCTTTCAAATACGCCGTATAATACGAAATAAAACCATAAGCAACAGCATGTGCTCTATTAAATCCATAACCAGCAAATTTAGCAATAAGATCAAAAATATTTGAGGCATCTTCTCGTGACAATCCATTACCCAAAGCCCCCTTAATAAAAACTTCTTTCTGTTGATCCATTTCAGCTTTGATTTTTTTACCCATAGCACGACGTAATAAATCAGCAGAACCAAGAGTATACCCTCCTAATCTTTTGGCAATCTCCATTACTTGTTCTTGATATATTACTACTCCAAAAGTTTTTTGGAGAACTTCTTTTAGCTCTGGATGTATATAACTAGGCTCTGTTATGCCATGTTTACAATCAATATAAATAGGTATGTTATCCATTGGTCCAGGTCTATTTAAAGCACCTAAAGCTATAATATCTTCAATAGTATCAGGCTTCATTTTACTCAAAGCATCTCTAACACTGGATTTTTCAAACTGGAACACACCTATTGATTGGCCCTTTGACAACAAATCAAAAGTTTTCTGATCATTAAAAGGTATCTGTGATAGCAAAAAACCTTTATCTGTTTCTTGAATTAAAGAAGCACAATTTGAAATTACAGTTAATGTTTTAAGACCGAGAAAATCAAACTTAATTAAACCAGCCAGCTCAGCATATTTCATAGAATACTGAATCACTAATGCATCTGATTTTGGATCTTTATACAAAGGAACTGTTTTATCTAAGCTATCAGAGGCAATCACTACTCCCGCAGCATGAGTAGAAGCATGTCGATGCAGCCCCTCTAGTTTTAAAGAAATGTTAATTAGCTTCTCAACATCATTATCGTTTTTGATTGCTTGTTTTAACCCATCTTCCATAGTAATAGCCTGCGATAAAGACACAGGATTAATGGCATTAAACGGCACCATCTTAGCAATGGCATCAACTTTGTTGTAAGGCATTTGTAATGCTCTTCCAACATCTCGAATGACAGCCCTGGCCTGCAACTTACCAAAAGTAATAATATGAGCTACTTTATCATTACCATATTTCTCTCTGACATAGGCAATAACTTTATCTCTCTTATCTTGACAAAAATCTATATCTAAATCAGGTAATGATACTCGCTCTGGGTTTAAAAATCTCTCAAAAAACAAACCATATTCTATTGGATCAACATCTGTAATCCCTAAACACCAACTAACTATTGAACCCGCACCAGAACCCCTGCCAGGACCAACGGGAATATGGTTCTCTTTACTCCAATTAATAAAATCTGCAACTATTAAAAGATAGTCAGAAAACTGCATTTTAATTATGATATCTAATTCATATGTTAGACGATCACGATATTCTTGATGTTTATCTTGAGATACTAACTGCAAATGTTTTTCTAAACCTTTTGCTGATAGAATGCCCAATTCTTCAGCTGCATCTTTACCATACATCACTTGGTAATTAGGAAAAGTAATCTCTTTCTTCTCTGCCTTAACTGAACAACGCTGCGCTATCTTCACAGTATTCTCTACTGCTTCTGGAATATCAGAAAACAAATCCCGCATTTCTTTAGATGATTTTAAATAATGCTCAGAGGAAATACGATTTCTATCATTATCAATAACATACTTTCCTTCAGAAATACACAACAACACATCATGAGCTTGATGCATTTCTTTACCTATAAAACACACATCATTTGTAGCAACAAAAGGAATGTTGTATGCCAAACCAAACTCTACAAAAATATCTTCTAATTTTTTCTCTTCTTCTATATCACTACATCTCACTAGCTCTATATAAAGATTATCTTTAAAAACATCATTTAACTTTAATAAGAACTCCTTGGCCTTATCTAGCCTATTTGCAAGAATTAAGCGTCCTACAGTACCTTTGCACCACCCTGTTAAAACTATTAACCCATCTGAATATTTAGATAATTGCTCAAAAGTAATTATAGTCCCACGATCAGAACTATTAGTATAATACTGACTAGATAATTTTAATAAATTACTATATCCGTAGCTATTCTTTGCGATCACAAGAATTTCATCAACATCTTCTTCGCCATCTAATTTAGGATCAAATTTAAAAATTACACCATGAATTGGCTGCACACCTTTACTTGATGCCTCAATAGAAAATTCTAATGCACCAAACATATTACCAAAATCTGTTACAGCAACAGCTGGTATATTATTATTTGTACATTTTTCGATTAAATCTGATATCAATACCGTTGACTGCAATAAAGAGTATGAACTTCTTACTCTTAAATGTATAAATGGCTGATCATTCACTTTGATAACCTACTACCATCACTTTAAATCCTGATTTGATAAAATCATCTTTATTAATGACCTGTCTTAAATCATAAATATTTTTCTTCCTCATACACGCAGCTAACTTTAACGAATCCAAATCTCTATATTCACTCCATTCTGTCATAACTAGACATAAATCCGCATCTTTAGCAGCCTCATATAAATCATGACAAAATATTATATTATTACCTAAATCTTGTTTAGCTTTATTAATACCCTGAGGATCATGACCTTTAATCTTAAAACCCTTTTCAGATAATATTTGTATGATCTTGATAGAAGGACTACATCTAGTATCATCTGTGCCAGCTTTATATGTTAAACCTAGCACTGCAATCGTTGCCCCACTTTCTAGTTTTGTTTCTATTTTCCTAGCAATATTTTGGTATCTTATTTGATTCGATAAATCTATAGATTTCAGTAAAGGTAAATTGAGATTTCTACTTTCAGAGATATTGATTAAAGCCTTAATATCCTTTGGAAAACACGACCCCCCAAATCCCGGACCTGCATTTAAAAAGGCACGACCTATTCTTCTATCAAGACCCACACCATGAGCTATGCCAGCAATATCAGCACCTAACTCTTCAGATAAGTCAGCGATCTCATTAATAAACGCCACTTTTGCAGCAAGAAAACTATTAGATGCATATTTTATGAGTTCTGCAGTCAATCTGTTAGTATATACTATCTCAACACCATTTTGCTCTAACTTTTTATATAGTTTGTTTATTATATGATTATCTTGAATATTAACTCCTATTATAACCCTATCTGGAAATAGAAAATCATTGACCGCTTCACCCTCTCTTAAGAATTCAGGATTAGATATAACTTCTAATGCAACATTGCTTTCTATATTAAACTGCATCTGAATGCGATCGCAAGTACCCACTGGTACAGTTGACTTGATGATTACGTATAACCCTTTTTGTGCATATTGTATAATCTCAGAAACACATTGATCAATGTACTCAAAGTTAGTTTGGCCCTTATCGTCTAAAGGAGTACCCACTGCAATAATAACGACATCACTATGATTAAGATGTTTTGAGATATCCGTATCAAAATGTAACCTACCATTTTTCTTGTTATTTTCTATGAGCTCATTTAGGCCTTTTTCATATATTGGCACCTTAGCTCCAGATATCAAGCCATCTATCTTAACTTTATCTTTATCAATACACGTAACATGATGCCCTATCTCAGCAAAACAAGTCCCTGACACTAGACCTACATAACCTGTACCAATAACTAATATCCTTAACATTTACACTCCATATTTTTTTAGCATTCCCTGAATCTTAGAATGATATTCTGTTTCATCACAAGCATAAGCTAAATTAGCTTCTAAATATCCCAAATAATTTCCACAATCAAATCTAGCCCCCCCAAATAACTTTCCATAAAATTTTTCAGACCCCAACATTCTAACCATAGCATCAGTCAATTGTATCTCGCCTCCTCTGCCCTCTTTCGTATGTTCTAAAACATCAAATATTGAAGAGTTTAAAATATATCTACCAGCAATTATTAAACTCGATGGAGCTTCTTTTACTGAAGGTTTTTCAACCATATTGTTTATTTTATAATAATGACCATTAGGAGTCACATCTACTATTCCGTAACTAGAAACTTCTTCCCTTGGAACCTCAGCCAATCCCAAAATATTTCCTCCAACTTCATTGTAAAGCCCTAGCATTTCTTTTAAGAAACCCTTGGGGGTTTTAAGCAACTCATCAGCTAAAATCACAGCGAAAGGTTCGTCACCCACAGCTTTACGAGCACACCATATAGCATGTCCTAAACCTAGGGGGTTTTGCTGTCTAATAAACATGATGCTTCCAGCATCTGGTAACCAGTTTTTTGTTAACTCAAGCTCTCTTTTTTTTTGTTTATCTGATAATAGTTGTTGTAACTCGTATACATGATCAAAATGATTGTTTATGACATTTTTATTGCGACCGGTAATAAAAATAAACTCTTCTATTCCAGCTTCTTTTGCTTCTTCAAACGCATATTGTATTAAAGGTTTATTAGCAACTGGTAACATTTCCTTAGGCAAAGTTTTGGTAACGGGCAAGAACCTTGTACCTAACCCCCCAACTGGAAACACCACTTTCTTTATTTTTTTTCTTTGCATATCGCTTCTTGTTTTGTCTGAAAGTATCATATACTATAATAAAAATTATTTAAACTATGAAAAAACAATCCAACACTTTCATAAAGTCATTATTATTTTTGATAATTATAGTGTTACTAGTTTATGGAACAAAATTATTTAAACCATCTCAATATCAAAATATTCGCATTGTTGGATCCTCAACCGCATTTCCTTTTATATCGAATATTTCAGAAGTAATTTCCAAAAGAAATCCAGAAATCACTATTATTATTGAAACAACCGGAACCGGATCTGGGTTTCAATTATTTTGTCAAAAGAACCATGTAAATTCCCATCCAGACATCGTGATGGCTTCTAGACCTATCACTACCAAAGAATTAGAGCTGTGCAAGAAAAATGGTACAGATCCTCAAGAAATCATTTTTGGATATGACGCAATACTAATCTTGTCATCTTCAAAATCCATAACAAATCTTGAAAGAGACGATATATTTTTAGCTATTTCAGAATTCACACCTACACATCACACTCTTACTAAAAATAAAATAAGCTATTGGAATGAAATTA
This sequence comes from Rickettsiales bacterium, assembly GCA_018062985.1. GTDB lineage: Bacteria > Pseudomonadota > Alphaproteobacteria > Rickettsiales > JABSSG01 > JAGORE01. Next base: position 30,479 of record JAGORE010000010.1, read on the forward strand.
ATACCTCTTTACCAAAACAACTAATAGAAATATATGGCCCCCCTTATTCTTCTGGCACTAGAGATGAAATGAATAAGCTGGTTATGAACTATTCTTGTAAGCAAAGTAAGTTTTCTACTGCGTATCATAACCAATCTTTATGTACCTCGGTTCGCAGAGATGGGCGTTATATCGAAACAGGAGAAAATGAAAATCTTGTAATACAAAAACTGAAGTCCAACCCATTAGCGCTAGGAATATTAGGTTATAATTTCTATGTAGGGAACCAAGACCTTAATGTTGTAAGCATTGATAATATTTATCCAGATTTCCATAACATTTCAACATTTAAATACCCGCTAACACGCCCTTTATATTTATATTTTCATAAAAAAAATCAAAAGACTTTAAAAAATTTTATGTTAGAATTAACAAAAAATGAATTCTTTATTCAAAACAGTCACTTAATGAAAATTGGACTAATTCCTCCAAAACCAGAACAAGTTGAGAATTTGAATAAAACTATATTAAATCTGGTAAAATGAGAAAGTTACTTCTAAATGTTGCGGAATACACCTTACTAGTCTTTACAACATTAATAGTTATCTTTATTGCATTATCTGCATCTTTTTTTATATGGGTTTCTGATCATAAACTTAAAACAGTTCCATCTAATATAACACAAATAGTATCAAAGTTTTATAGCAATTCATTTGCAATTACAGCATTAGAGTCTCTTACAATTGAACTTACTAAAGACAATAACCTAGAATTCAATAGCAAATTATTCGTTACAAACCCTCATAACGACATCATAATTACAGCAAATAATGTTTCTGCCACATTATATATAAAACAAATCAGCAAAGCTCAGATCCCTGTAGACCTAAAAATCATACAAATGAATATCAATACAAAAAACATTGATTTACCAGAAAATATAGAGAACGTTTTTAACAAAAGACCGCCTAGGTTATTAAAAATGAATACATTAATAATCAAAGACTCCATCTTAACAACAGGTGGACTGGATTATCGCTTAGATTATAATCTTGACTTTAACTTACCACTAAAAGTTATTTTTATACCCTCCCTCAAAAACCCTCAGGAAGGTATAAAAATCCTGCAAGAAAATATTAGAACAAACGATGATTCACTTACTAAAATATTAATTGAAAATTTTCCTATCAGTACACTTAATCACCTCATCCCAAAACCTTATAGACCAAATATTTTTAATGACTCTTTATCTAGAATAGACATACATATTCTAAGTTCGAGAACATCAAAAAAAACATCTTTCATGGTCAAGAACTCTTCTAAAGATAAAATCATAGAAAAAATATATATTAAAGGAGATCACACAGATAAAAAGAATTTTAATATAAACTTTTCTATTAAACTCCCAAATGACATAGGAACTTTTGAAGGAATTGCCGAGATAACACTAAGACAAAATATATTTTCCAAAACAAAACCTAAGTTATTATTCAATGTTGAAGCAGAAAATATAAATCTAAAATATCTAAATCAGCTCTGGCCAGAAACTCTTGAATATCAAACTAGAGAATGGCTAGTATCTAGTATCACTAAGGGACACGTACACAAAGCTTCAGTAAAACTTAATCTTACTGACCTTCGAAACATAAACAAAGAAGATCTAGATGCCTCCTTAACATTTTATGACCTAGACCTAAACTATTTTACTAGCCACAAACCAATTACTAATATCTCAGGGAATGCACATTTTGACCTTGAAAGAGTAAAACTTAATATCAACAAAGGAAACATAGGAAATGCCTTAGTTGAAAACAGTAAAGTAATGATAAATTTCTTAGACCCAGATATTCCTTTAACCATTGAAGCAATATCACACGGACATCTAAAAAATTTTATACATTTACTAAAAACAGATAACAGCACTATTTTCGATAGAAATATAGATACAAAAAAAATAACTGGCTTTGCAGATTTTCAGTGTAAAATCATAATTCCTTTAGCGCAAGAAATCTCTCTAGAAAACTCAAAAATTACCGCAAACGGACATTTTGCAGATGTTGATCTTAATGTCAGTAAAAACATAAACATAAAGTCAAATTATCTAAACTTACAAATAAAAAATGACACTGTCTCAGTAATTGGAAAGATAGCAATGAACGGACAAAACGCCACACTATCTTTTATAAGCAACTTAATAAATAAAGGAACTTTTGATACCCAAGTATCTCTTAATGCTTCAATACTACATGATTCCTACCTATTCAAACCTTTAAAAAACAAATTGATCGTACATAGCGGCAAGATGTTAGGTAATTTTTTATATACCAGTACAGATAACATAGAAAAAATTAAAATAAAACTCAATATGGATAATGCTGCGTTTACAATACCTGAACTTGGGTTACAAAAAAAAACAAACAATGATGCACACTTTTATGCAGAGATAGAGTCTAGTAATCAAGGACCATGGAAAAGTCAGGATATTTTCTTTATATCAAAGTCTGAGAAGATGAATATTAGCTCTAGCCTAGAAATATCCAATAATTTTGATCATGTTATATCTTTTGTATCAGATATTAATATTGCAGACAATCATCTGAATTTTTCTATTAATCATAACAACTCTAAAGAGTCGATATCTATAAGAAGCACATCTTTAGACTTATCTAAGACCAATCTTTTAGAAATATTTAACTACTTGATCAAAGAGAAAGATACGAAACACAAAGAAACTTCGCTATCTCTACAATTAGACAAGATAAAAATAAAAAACAATATTTTGTTTAAAAATATTATTGGTAACTTTGATTGCAAAGAAAACTCTTGTTCAAATAGCGGCTTCTCTATGAAAATAAATGATAATGCAGATCTGACTATCAAGTTACTTAATAAAAACAGCAAGAATTTCTGGATTATCCATACCAGTAATGCCGCTCTCTTTTTACAGGGTCTAGATATATATAATAACATTGCTGGAGGTGAATTAACCATCACCTTACATGACATTTCTAATGGTCGCTCCCCTATCTTTGCCGGAAGCTTTAAAATGACAAATTTTAGAGCAATAAAAACTCCATTATTAACAAAGCTATTTATATTATCTCCTTTTGCAAATCTTATAAAAATAATAGAAGGAAAAGACCTGTTGCCATTTGATATAATGAAAGGACATTTTATACTAGAAAAACAAATTATAAAACTAGAGCATTCTTTTGCGTCTGGACAATACCTCACATCTACACTGCGTGGTAACATAAATTACAATAATGGCACAATTAATTTACGTGGAAAAATTATCCCAAAGTCACTAATTAATTCAATTTTTAATAAGCAAACAGAACAAGAACAAGGAGAGGCTGTGCTTTCAACAAAATACCGTATTGTAGGCAAAATTATAGATCCAGAAGTCAGAGTTCATCCGATAGGTGTAATATTATCAATATTGACAAAAATTCCCCTTGGTATCTTGTAGCCATAAGACCCCCCTTCACTTACGCATAAATATAATTGACTTTCTTAAGAAATCTGCTATGTTTATCCTATAATTTATCTTAAGTAATAAGAGTGTTTGCTATGACACTAAGCTCAGACACACAAGGAATACTATTAAAAATAATTAACGTATTCATGATCTCTCTTATTTCAGTATTAATCAAGAAATTACTACCACACGTAAGTATTTTTCAAATTATTTTACTAACAAGCCTTGTAAGCCTTATTTTTATTGTATGCGCGTATCGTACACATATACCTAGTAATTTTATTCCAAATAAACAACATACAGTAAGAAGCCTCTCGAATATCATAGCAATATTAACATGGATATATGCTACAAAACAGATTTCCATCAGTTTAGCTACATCTGTTAGCTCAATTACTCCAATTGCCTCTGTATGCCTAGCTATATATTTTCTAAACGAAAAAATGACTACAAAAAAACTTATAGCACTATCCATAGGCCTTGTGGGCATGAGCATAGCTATAAACCCTGTATTCTCAAATGAACCAATCGGAATATCATTAGCATTCTTATCCGCCGTTCTATGGGCAGTTCATGATATTATTACAAAAAAACAAACAACCACAGATTCCTGGATATCGCAAGGATTTTATACTTATATAATCGCAATTCCGCTACTAGTCCCTTTTTCCATACATCATTGGAGCCCCATTACCTTGACTGAGACACTTTATATAATTGTTATTAGCGGCTTAATGCTACTTAATAAAGTTTTACTAATAACCGCCTTAACAAAAACTTCAATATCTTTAATCGCCCCTATAACTTTCTGTAGATTTATTTTTGCAGCATTTTTAGCAAACGCTATTCTTGGAGAGACCACAAGTTCTTTTTCATGGTATGGAACAATTCTAGTATTAATTGCCACAGCAATAAGCTTCTCTACAAAAGAGCTCTTTACAAAAATATATAACTTCAGAACAAAAAAGATATAAAATACCTTTTATTCAGTTAGACTCTAAATAGTAAGGATAAAACAATAAAAGTTAGACTGTGCCTAGCGGAGTAACAACATATCTTCCTAAAGAATCACAAATAAAAACACCACCTCTTCCTATACCAAAAATAGGACACATTTTTATCTTAGGATGCTTATTAACTACATTTCCTTCATTTGCATCTTTTATTGCCACGACTTCTATTGTTAAAATAATAAAAGCACCATTTATTTTTTTTATGGATTTTATTTTTAATTTTATTAGCTTTATTTTTTCGTGGATTCCATCTATTTCATTCGAATCATTTACTTACTCTATTTCTGTGATCAAAGATTATATTATCATACCACTATGGACATGTATTAGCTATCCATTCAAATGGCTCCTGGGATTTACATCAAATTTTACAACACCAGATATCCCCTTAAAACTAGATAATTTATTAAATACAGATAACCAAATCAAAAGAAATGAAGAGTCTCAATTTCCAGATAAAGTAGTAAAAAGAGACAAGATAAATAACAATAAAAACATCATCATTCAGCATGGAATTAATTCAACTTTAAAAAAACTAAGATCAATATGGGCGCAATCGTTAACACCAGAAGAAATAGCAGATGCACATACGCAAGGTAGAGATGAGGTGAAAGAACAACACAGAATAAAAGGTGCTTTATCATTATCAGCACATGATATTGCTAAAGCCTTTGAAATAGGTAAAAAAGAAGCACTCCAACAGCATAGAAATTTAGGATTTCATTCAGTCTCTACCGAAGAACAAACTGAAGTTTTTCAACAAGGCAGAGCAGATAAACTACAAGGAATTTTACGCAATGCCTCTAGAATTTCTGAAGAACTTACTAAGACAACATATCAAAATGCACTTGATGCATCTTATATTTCTTTATTACACAGAATAGAAATAGACTCAAACGATTATAGCATCATAGAAAAGGCGCTATTCTGCACAAAATTATCAGAATGCCTAAAAGATCAAACTCTCCAAATTTGTAAAGAAGAGCATTTTAAACTTTTACAACCAATCTTTGACGAAGAAATATGTCCATAAAAGATACAACACAACATCAATATATTATCCAAGTACAAAAAATATTGGAACAAATACATGACCCCGAGATATTGCAAAAAAAGAAATTTTGTGACGAGATAACAAAGCATTATAAAAACGGCTTTGACCTACCCATTGAGGAAGCACAAAAAACAACAGGACTTACATATGATGATGATGGTTTTTGTCCACCGTACAAATAAACCTTATTCCTGTACTTCTTGAGTATTTTCGGTATTGATTTCTAACTCAACTTTCTTTTTCTTAGCTTTGTCTTTTAGATCAGCTAAAAACTTAGCTTCTTCTTCCTTACTACGCGCCACAATAAGCTTTATGGACAAAGAAACATCAGCAAATAAATTAAGAGCAATATCATACACTCCTAAATATTTTATTTGAGTACTCATATCAACTGTTGAACGATGCAACTCTTGAGAAAGCTGAGTTTTTATAGCTGCAACAATATCAGTAGAGTTGACAGAACCATACAGCCTATCATCTTCACTCGCCTGTTTTACAACTAAAATATGCTTACCTTGTAAAGCTTCTCTTACTGTATTTGCCACATTAACTTTCTGATCAAATTCTTTTTGAATATCAGATTTCTTGGCTTCAAACATTTCTTTGTTAACTTTAGTAGCTCTAAGTGCCTTATTTTGAGGAATAAGATAATTCCTAGCAAAGCCGTTTTTTACTTCTACGACATCACCTACACTTCCTAATTTTCTATATTTTTCAAGTAAAATAATTTCCATAGCACTTAACCTTGTTTTACAAATGGCAACAGAGCTAAAATTCTTGCTCTACGTATCGCATTTTTTACTTTACGCTGATTTTTTGCAGATAAAGAGGTGATTCTAGCAGGCAAAATTCTTCCACCTTCTGAAACAAACCTACTTAACAATTTAACATTTTTATAATCAATTAGCGAATCTTCAACACCCTCTAAAGGACATATTTTTTTCTTTCTAAAGAACAACCTTGTATGAGCATTTTCATAAATACTAGACAAGTTACTAGATTGCTCTGAGCTATATTCTGCTGACATATTTCTTACCCTTTATCCTTCATAGACAACATTATAGAGTCTTTACCATCAAATGACTCTATTTTTATCATTTGATCTCTAATAACATCTTGAGAAAGCTTTATTTTATGCTTAAGCTCTTCAAGAACTTTGTTATTTGAATTAATGACTAACATTACATAATGTCCTTTCTTGTTGTTTTTTATTGTATAAGCAAGAGACCTTAAGCCCCAATACTCATGCTTTAAAACACTACCGTTGCCATTTGTAATAATTTGTACTAATTGCTCTATATTTTTATTAACTTCAGATACAGTTATATCTTGGCGAAATATAAATACAGACTCATATAAAGAAGACATATACTCTGTCATTAATTAATTTATATCTGCTTACGATACATGTTTTTTTTTGTTTTTCAAGTACTTTTCTTAGCAAAAACTAAAGTGTTATCTATATAAGTTATAATAGCCACTTACTTACTTTAGTTCTGACACTATCTTAGTAGAAAACTTTACCATCTTTTCCTTAACTGAATCCCAATTATAATGTGAGGTTACTGTCTTTAATTCTGTAATTATAATATCACCATTAGGTAATTGCATAACGTCACCACCTCTTTGCAACGCTTCTGTGATAAGAGTGCAAGACTTACAAATATACCTTGGGTCCTCTACTATATCACCACTGCTTTTAACTTTTGTTTCCTTAACGCTCCCTTTCATTGCGTCCTCTTTAAAAGTTATCCTAAATAATAAATTAAAACATAAAAAACAAATCAATTCAATTAGTTTCGATTAAGCAAACAGGGTTTGCTAAATAAAGATTGCTATTAGTTTGTATTTCTATATTATCTCTTGAAAAAGAGGAGGTTATATGGATATATGCAAAGGTTGCGGTAGCACAAAGCTAATAAAGAATGGTACATCAAAAGG
>JAGORE010000011.1 GCA_018062985.1 Rickettsiales bacterium
TATCTATAGAGTATGTTTCTGGATTTACTAAAAACAATATTGCTCAATCTATAAAGTGTGGATTATTAGAGCATATTTCATATTTGTATGATGGGAAGTCTATATCTGAAGGTTTGCCTGCTAGTAGCGTTGATTTGTATTCGGCATTTCGTAATAGAAAAATATGGAGATAATATTTAGATGAGTATGCGTTATTTGAAAGAGTATATCACAATAGAGAGTGCCGTTGAGTCTGTTGATTTGTCAGGTTGTAAGAAGATTCAGTGGGAAGAGATAAGAAAATGTTGTGCTGATGTTGTACCGTTATTTAATAGTAGTTATTTAGCAAGTCAGCACTCAATGGATAAAATTGTTTCTACTAACAATTATTATTCAATGCTTTTAAGGAGTTCTATAAAAATCAACAATCAAATGAGGGTGGTATGGAAAGGTAGGGTTTTTAATATCATTAGATATTTTGAATATAATAAGAGTCGTCGATTTATAAAAATCATTGTTGTAGAGAAGTATTAAAACAAAAGTTTTGGTTAACTCTTTGTTAGTGATTTATTGTTACAGTTTTTATGTTCAAACATTTAGTGTTGATTATGAGAAATAGAGGCCAAGCAGAAGAAGGTCGTGAATCAACTGATGATAGAGATGCTTCTCGTAGATCTGCAGAAGCAGAGAGTGGTGTTGATGAATTACCGGCTACTAGAGTAGAAAGCGAAGTTTTTTCTGGTGATGATGATGCTGAATCTCCATCGCCTGATAGAAGAAAAAGAAATCAGTCTAGAGATGTTACATCAGCACAAGAAGGGCATGTTGTTGTTCCCCGTGATTTACTTGTAGTTCCAGAAAATAATAGATTAGTTCGAGATCGAGACCCTAGAACAAGGGGCATTAGAAGAGGGATAAGCATTCTTTCTTGGGTCACGGGGCTAATGTTGGGTAGTGTTGCGTATATAGGTGGTCTTCCTGCTGGTACAGTATTGTTTTTGATTGTGAGTGGAGTTGGTTATATTGGTTCAGAAATAGGTGGCCATTTAGTAGTAGCGCGTCTTAATAGACTTGAAGGTGGTAGGTTGTTGGCTATTGCTGAGAGAGCTGGAAACATAAGGCGTTTAGAGAATGTTGGAGATAGAATTTGTCTCTCATTGATTAATCTGAGCTTAAATACAAGGCATGCCAGGCCTAATAGCATAGCAAATTCAGCAGAAAGAGCCAGAATACAGGATAGAGGTGTAGAGTTTTGTGCATTGCTGACTGCTATAGGTTATGGTGGTCTTAGTGTGGTAAGATTAGGTTTTACATTAGAGTTGCTAAGCAGTGTTGTAATTTTCACGAGTATGATGAGTGCTGGGAGAGGGTATCTTGTTGCTGTACGGAGAGGTGCAGAACTTCATTTAAATAATGTACCACGAATTAGAGCTATTTCAGACCCTATGGAAAGAAGAGCTAAGGTGCTGCTTAGATCTTTATATGCTCCTACAGCAATTGGTGACTTTCTGATTTGGTGCGGTGTTGTAGGTAGGCCTTTGATTAATGCTGGTTTAATGTTGCCTTTTGGGTTTGTAGCAAGATTTTTACCACAATCTGGCAGGAGTTTTGTTACTGGGATGGTAGGTTTAGACGTTATTAGTGACATACAAGAGGCGTTTATTAGTGCGGATTTACTAATTCACGGAGTGTTGCCTGAAAATATAGAAGAGGTAGCTAGTAAAAAGACGCTAAAATATAAGATATATAAGTCTATATTGTATGCACTGATTCCATTTTTAGCAATTTTAATTACTTATTTAGCCTTATATTATCATTATAATTTGGCAATACATATTTCCAAAGAAGTTTCAGTCGTAAGTTTCCTTGCGTTAGCAGGGGGTGATATGTTGATTGTCTGGTGTAATTTTAAAAAGTTAGATAGATTCTTGAGTGGGTTATGTAGTCGTTGTTCAGGGATATGTAGTAGTAAAGAGGATCGTGGCTTTGCTAGAAAAATAACAGTGAGGTCTGCGTCAACACCTCAACCTGCGGCTGTTGCTAATGTAGATGGTGGGGTTGAAGATGATACTTTAGATCAGACTGTAATGCTTGGTGATGTTTCAAGGACAAGAAGTGCTTTTCATATTTTTCGTAGTGCTAGAGCAGCATTAGGAGCATCTCCAACGCGTGCTGAAGACGTTAGTTCACCAATAGCACACGCAAGGGTCATGATTGATTCTGATGGAACTATTTCAGGATTAACACTTAGAAACATGATGCAAAAACTGAAGTTAAAGAGTGTTGGTACAACACCTCAAGGTAGAAATGTTCAAATTCTTGAACCAGGTCAGAAATCTACTATAAATGATTTACAGAAAGCAATTGATTTAGATGCTCAAGACAAATTAATTTTTATCAGTGATTCTTCAGGTCGTATTTTGCATTTACATCTTAATGATGTAACTCAGTCTAGACAGGTAACGGGTGTTAGTATCAATATGCATCGAGTAGATTTTCTTTTTGATAGGAATTTTGATTTGGTTATTGATGAACAAGCTTTTACAGCGGCAATTCAACAATTAGAGTTAAATCCAGTGGGTGTTACACCTGTTGGTCGTGCAATTTATATTATTGCTCCTGGACAAACTTCAAGAGATGTGCATGTTCAGAGGTTGTTGCAATTAGAACAGTTTGGTACTAAACATTGTTTTATAGCGTGCGCCATTGCTCGTAAGTCTGTGTATTGTCCTGTTGCTGAAATATTTGGTAGTAATACTCCTAGTGCCATAGATGTTGAGCGTAACATTGCTAAAGCTGATTTGATTTTTGATAGAAAAACTTCAGAAGCTGAAAATCCTAGAGTTGTACCAGGTGAGGAGTCTGAAGATGAGAGGGAAGTTGTCACTAGTGGTAGTGACGGTAGAGAAGGTGGTAGAGGTATCACTAGTCGTCGTCCCGGTCCTAGGGTGAATGTAAGGCCGCTAAACCCATCTTTGGTTATGTCTGCTACGTATTTCGATGAAGACAATGGTGCCATGAGTCCGCGTCATAGTGTTTTTGGTGAGCATTTAAGATCATCTGCGGCTTCAGTTACCCCATATTTTGATGAAGATGATGGTGCCATGAGTCCGCGTCGTAGTGTCTTTGCGCATTTAAGACCATCTGCAGCGGCAGTTACTCCGTATGGTGAGGAAGATGAAGAAAGTGTGTTTTCGTGGCATACCAGTTCTCGTCGTGTACATTTTGAAAACAGAGGGCAACATGGTAGAGTTGAAGAAATAGATGAAGAAGCTTTCCCACCTTCACCACTTTTAGCTCCTAAAAATAGCCCATTTGATAGTGAAGGCGAAGAGGAAGAGTTATTTGCTAGATCTGCTCCTGGATCAGGTTATCAAAGAGAAGAGGTAATAGTGGTAGAAGATGGTGTTGAAGATTTTCGAGATGCCTTGCATACGGGAGTTGGTATTGGTATAGAGGTTAATAATGAGCCTTTTAGTCCAGAAAAGAAAAAAGGTATGGGGGCTGTTTTTCGTTCTATGGCTGGAGTTGTTTCAACTGGTGTTTCTAGTTTTTTTAGTAGGTTTGGCAGAAAGAAAGAAGCGGCTGCAGTGAATGACCCTTTTGTTGACAATTCTGGAATTCATGTTGCAGTAGCAGAGCCAATAGAATCAGGTAGCGATTCTGAGGAGGAAGGAAGTGATGAGAGCAAAGACGGTGCTAGTACAGATAATGATATTGAGGAATATTATGATACAGTAACTGATCAAAAACCTGTATCGCAAGAATGGTATTATGATGATAGACAATCTATTAATGGTGGAGCAATAGATTTAGGGATATTTCAGGAGAGTGGTTCTAAAGAATTAAAGCTTGAATTGCCAAAAACTCCTATGGAAAAATTACTAGATAAATATGACAAAGCATATAAAACACAAAAAACTTATCGTCAGCTGTTTGAAGAAATAAATAAAGAGCTAGAGGAAGGATCAGTTGTAAGACCATGCTATTTAGATGAAGAGGAAGAAGAAAATGATGAACAAGAAGAAAAGGGAATAACACAAAAGATGTTTGATGAAGTTATGGGGAGTCGTTCAATATTACCAAAAAAATATGATATTCCAGATGATATAAATTTTGTGCCACCACATACTATTACGTTTTCATCTTTTTTTTCTAACATTCCATTTATGCCAGTGTATTTCAATCTTTCTTCAGATTTTGATCCAATATTTCAGGATGTTGTTAAGGGTGGAAAAGATAAAGCAAAAGAAATATTGGTAACAGATACTTCTTTTTCTATGATGTTTTTATCTTCTTTTCCTAACATTCCATTTATGCCAACATACTCAGATATTTCCTCATATTTTGATCAAACATTTCAAGATATTGTTAAGGGTGAGAAAGATAAAGCAAAAGAAATATTGGTAACAGATACTTCTTTTTCTATGATATTTGTTGGTGTAGGACTTGTCAGTAGTAACCTCTTAGGGCAAAGTTCCCTAGGTGTAGGCGCTACAAATTTTGGTCATTTTTTTGAACATGCCCTAAGCGTGTAAATGTAAATTGATTGTCTGCTGTCATCTACAAGTAAGTGAAATAATTGTATATCATTAAAGAGCGTACTCTAGAGAGTTTTAATAGTGTTTTATGACATAATTTATATCATAAAATCAAAATATGTATTGCTCTTATAAAGTTTAGTGTAGATATATTAAGGAATTAATGTCTTTATAATAAAAACAAAATAAATTAACTACTTTGTGTAACTATTAACAAAAAATTAACATTTGTATTTCATAATATTAGTATCTAACTCATAGAGAGGATAATATGAATAAAGTTTTATCTTTAGATGGCGGTGGCTCCAGAGGGGTCTTGTCTATATGTATGCTTAAAAATGTTGAGCAATTATTAGCTAATACATATGGAGTGGCTAATGTATATATTCAATCATATTTTGATTATATTACGGGAACTTCGATTGGTGGTTTAGAAGCTGCGGCTCTTTCTGTAGCTGATGAATACGGCAATTTTAAATATAATGCAACTTATCTTTGTGATGAGCTTTCAAAGAAAAGTTTGGATATATTTAGTAACCACAAATGGTTTAGTGGGGGTGGGGTATTTCGTTCTCAGTATCATAGAGAACCACTGACAAAGGTTCTTGAAGATTTGTTAGGTGATACAAAATTAAGCGAAACAAAGATCCCAATATCAATGCATGCTTTAAAGTTAGGAACTAATGAGCCTGTCACATGGTCTACTTACTTAGCTCAATGTAATCCGCAATATGATTACAAGCTAGTAGATGTTGCAGAGGCTACTTCTGCTGCACCAACATATTTTGATCCGAAAATTATAGATGGTGATAATTATGTTGATGGTGGGATTTTTGCTAATGATCCTACTATTGTAGGTTTAGCTACATTTATAAAGTATAATCCTAGTTTTGATAGGCATAATACTTTTGTATTATCAGTTGGGACTGGTAAGAAAAGTTATGATCAAGATACTAGTCATAGTGGATCACTTACTGGGACAGCATTACTTGATATTATAGATGTAATTTTTGATTCCAATAAAAATTCTCAAGTTATTTCATCGCTTAGGGTGTTAGAAAATTATTTCAAACTAGATCCTGAAATAAGAGAAGAGATTTATAAGCTTGATGTAAGAAGTGCAAAAATCATTGAGGAATACAAAGATATTGCTAATAAATACATGGATGAGTTTGTTAAAGAGAACCCACAATTGCTAGAGCAGTTTTTTCTTGATCCATCAATTCAGTACAATATTACCAACTCTTCTCAAGAAGGAGAGCCACTAGGTGAAATGGTAGTGTTGGATGAATTATAGGAGTAGAGAAAATAGCAGATAAATGTCTATTGTCATAATCTAAAGAGCTGTCATTGGATATAAACAATGACAGCTTTTTATTTATTAAAGGTATTTTATGGTTAATGTATATCGAGGCGAAGTGTCTATAGTATTAGATAAAAATAGTTACGTGATGGTGCCAAGCTTTTCAGTTCTTGTGAATATAGAAGAGGAATTGAATTGTAGTATTTTAGATTTAGTGCATAAAGTTTCTCAGAACCAGTACTTATCATTGAAAGAAATAGAGGTAATAATCAGATGTTCTATTCAGGATCTTAATATTACCAATCTCAAGGAGGTCATATATAGCATGGGGGTAGTGAATATTTTACCAAGTGTTATGAAATTTATTGAAAATTCTATAGGAGGAAATGATAAATGTTAAATGAGGAAATTAATGCAGTAAACGAATCTATGGCTGAATCTTGTAGAAGGCTACAAAGTCAGTATCAACAATTACAAAAGACATTAGAAAAATGTAGTGACCTATCAGCAAGGTTATTATCGGATTACAATAAGATTGGCAATGCTAATTTTATAAGAAATATAGCTAATAATAAAAGTTCTGTTGGGAATACTTTTAATACAAACTTAGGACCGTTCTCAAAAATGGCGGGCATGATGTCTAGTTTTTTTAATAACGCACGTGCCAGTGGTGGGAATGTTTCACAATCTGTTCCATATCTTGTGGGTGAAAGAGGTCCAGAAATTTTTGTACCAGGAAATAGTGGAAAAATTATTCCTAATCAGGGTACTGTAAGTGCTAAAGCAGTAAATATTGTTATGAACATTAACACTCCGGATTCAGCAAATTTCCAGAAATCAAAAAATCAAATTATTAGTGAGTTAGCTCGTGCTATACATGGAGCTAAGAATCTTTAAGTTTTATTTTTTATAAAATCTTGTATACTTAAATATAGGATTTATAAATATAAAGCAATGAACTGTTTTGAACACCATAATAAAGCTGCAATAGGCATATGCAAGAGTTGTGCCAAAGGAATATGTACGCAATGTGCAGAGGTGCTGCATAATAAATTATCATGCTTAAATGTTCAATGTTCAATGTAAGATCATGCTTGATGAGGAAGAGCAAATGTTGTTACGTTCAAAGAAAATATATGGTATAGGTAAAGATGCAAAGAAGATTGCACCGGTAAGTGCATTTTTCTTGATAGTCTTAGGTATTCTCTTTTCTGTGTTGCCAATCAAGATGTTATTAACTGAATATTTTGCTAGTGAGGTCTTTGCTTTGTTAGGTTTAGGAGCTGCTTTTTGTGTGTGGGGCTTATATCTAATTTTTAGAAAAGATAGATTGAATTGTTAGTTATGCGTAATGTCTTTATCATCTGTTATTTCTTCGTCTGATTTTTGAGTGTTTGGTCCAGATTTATCAAATATAGCATTAATATTGATAGTGCTTTTTAGATCTGCGTATTTTAAATTTGCATTGCGGAAATCTGTCTTGACTAGTTTTGCTTGGTATAACGAGGCTCTATAAAAATTGGCATTATTACAATTAGCGAAAGAAAGGTCTGCTGCATCTAGTTTTGCTTTAATAAATATAGCATTCTGTAACTCTGTGTTTTTTAGATTAGATCCTGAGAGTATGGAGCCTGTAAATATTGCTTCAAAAGCATATGCTCCGGATAAATCGGCTTGTTTTAAATCGGCTTGTTTGAAATTAGCTTTATACAAGTTAGAATTCTTTAAATTAGTTTCGTTTAATTGTGTTGATTCTAGATTAGCATTCTTTAGATTTGCAAGTTCCATTTGTGTTTGAGACAAATTTGTATTTGTTATATTTGCATTTGCTAAATTTGCAGCATAAAACGCTGATGTAGCGAAGTTGTTTGAAGAGATATTTGCATTTTCTAGGTTAGCATAACTGAAATCTGATTGATCAAAATTTGAGTTTTCTATTTTTGTATCATTAAATTTTGAAAAACGGAATAAGCTCTTTTGGGAATTAAAATCTATTATTGAGCTGTTCGTAAATTCAGCAAAATTTGCCCTACTATTTCTAAAATCTGAAGCTTTAAAAACTGTATCTAAGAATCTAGAGCTAGATAAATCTGTTTTGTTAAACACAGCATTGGTAAAGTCACATTTTTTACATTTGATATTATTTAATTTGGTTGATGTGAAGTTTGCGCCATTGAATTTTATATCTTCAAATTCTGCATTTGATAAATCTATGTTACTAAAATCTATATTGCTAAAATCCTCGCTAGAAATCTTTAAGAATTGTATATTTTTACCGAATTCTTTTTCAAATTTTATTTCTTCATTCTTATATTTTTTTAGAGAAATATACTGTCTAAATTCATCTGATCTATCTAAGTAAACCTTTTGTACCTCAACTTCATGTTTGTAATTAATATAGTAATAGAAGAATGCTAGTATTAGCAGTGCTACTGATATAAATACAGCATATTTGGGCCATTCGTTACGCAATGTACGGTTAGTATTAATTTCTTCAAACATCTTTTTATTTGTAATAATTATTTTTATATTAATACATCTTTGGAAAAGATCCAATATTAAGTGTAGAGATTACAAATAATAAAATAATTCATCAAAAATAGATTTTAGTTATTAAGATATTGTGGTAGATATGTTTTAGTTAAAAAACTCAATATAGAAAAAATGATGATGGCCTCAGCAAATGCAAAAAATAATCTTATATTGTTGTTAATATTTGTTATTGGTGCTTCTTTATGGAATATAGATGTTCCGCAAGGACTTTCTCCGCAAAGTTGGCATCTGGTTATTTTGTTTGTTGAAACAATAATATGCATTACGTTATCACCATTGCCTATTAGCGCTATCGCAATTGTTGCTCTTACTGTAGGGATGTTAACTAACACATTAACTGTATCAAAATCTCTCGCTGGTTTTAGTTCTGAACCTGTGTGGCTTATCGTAGCTGCGTTTTTCTTAGCTAAAGGTTTTGAGAAAACTGGCTTAGGTAAGAAAATAGCTTTTTATCTTGTGGCAAAATTTGGTAATAGTCCATTAAAACTAGCATATAGTTTTGTTATTGTAGATTTTATATTATCACCAATGATCCCTAGTGTGATTAGTAGAGGTGGTGGAATAATATATCCAATTTTAAAGTCATTACTGGATACTGCTAGCGAAAACTCTAAAGAGTCTCAATGTAAAAAAATTTCCATTTTTCTAATACAAACAGCATTTCATACTAATATAGTAACAAGTGCCTTATTTCTTACTGCGATGGCTGCGAATCCTTTGATTGTAAGTTTAGCAAAGTTACAAGGTGTAGAAATTACTTGGAATACCTGGGCACTTGCAGCTTGTGTTCCAGGGGTAATCAACCTAATAGTGTTGCCATTAATAATATATGTAATGATTAGACCAACGTCGGTATCTATTGCCTCTCTTCAGAAAGTGGCATTAGAAAAAGTATCAAAAATGAATAAATTCTCTCTTGAGGAATTTATTATGGCAGCCACTTTTGTTACCACAATTGTTTTGTGGATTACTGGGTCTTATACAGGGATTAACCCTACCAACGTTGCATTGATAGGTAGTAGTATATTATTTGTAACTCGTGTTATCAGTTGGGATGATGCTGTAGGTGAAAAAGGTGCATGGACAAGTTTTATTTGGTTTGGTGCGATTTTAACTATGTCTAATGCTTTATCAGAGTTTGGTGTGACTAGTTTATTAGGTAGTAAAGTCGAGATGTTTATCGCTGATTATTCTAGTTATGTAAAAATCACCATGTTAATTTTGATTTTCTTTTTCTTACATTATTTATTTGCCAGTATTACAGCTTATATTAGTGTGATGTATAGTGTATTCTTGATTATCATGATCAATGCAGGTGTGCCATCTTTGGTTTCTGCGTTATATTTGGGGTTTGTTGCTATATTATCAGCTGGGGTAACTCATTACGGTATTGGTAGTGGACCAATTTTTTATAGCTCTGGTTACTCGTCTACAAAATCATGGTGGAGTATTGGTATAGTAATCAGCTTAATCAACTTAGTACTATGGACTGTTGTGGGAGCGATTTGGTGGAGAGCCTTGGGGTGGTTATAATTATTTAACGCCTTTTGCTACAAAAACACCAAATGTTAAATCGTAAATAGTTTGTTTTCTGCGGTTAAACATTGTCGGGAAAATTAATATCGCTAAGAAAATAATAATTGAGTAGCCAATGATTTTTATAAATACAAAAAATAGATGTTCTATTGCTGTGTTTGAATTTTCTTTTTGTTGATCTGTAATAAGTAATGATGGATCGTTTTTTGGTTCAGTGTATTCAGCAATTTGATCATCGTAATATTCTGAGTGTATTATTTTGCCGTTGCTTGATAGAGATAATTTATGTGCCGAATCTTCAATGATGATATTGCTTTGTCCCACAACGTTTAGTAAATGTATTTTTTGGTTATTTTTTTCATTATAGAAAGAAATAAAATAGGGGTTGTCTTTGTAAAACATATTGCTTTTGAAATTGACAGATTTTTTTTGTTGAGATCCTTTTAGTAGGATATTTTCTAAATTTTTGATATCGTGACCAATAAAAATATATGCAGAGATAATAAAACTTATAACCCATAATAGATGAAATATAATTGTTCTAGATATAGATTTGAAGATAGAAATTTGTGAGTTGTTTTTTGTGGTACAGATGTAGATTCCCATCAACCTCTGTCCAGGGGTGCTCCACCATATAGATAGAGGGAATATGCTGAAATAACAAATAGAAGATATAATACCTATAGCTGAAAAGCCATAAGTATATCTATTTGAGAATATGTGGAAGGTGGATGAGAATATATGCATACATAATGTTAAGATAATATAGTCAAATAGGTATGCACATAATCTGCGTCTACGAGACGATATTTGTGGTTGTGAAGTGCCAAGATCTGTCTCGCTTTTTATTGCGATATTCATATGTTTATTAGTAACATGTTTAATTATACGTTAGATTAAAAATGTTAAGAATAAGTTAATTAGAACAGGTTGTATTTTACTAAAACTGCTAAATATATGAGTGCTAATATCATAACTATTGTGCCTAATAGAAAGTAGTTTTTATGTTTAAGGTTTCTTGAGTGTTTATTCTTATTAGCCATAAAACTTATCTAATATCATTGATGAAAATAGCAGAAAAAGGTAGATAATGGAATATTTAAAACAAGGCATTGAGTATTTTTGTTCATCGCGAGTTAGGAGAGTAATATATAATGCAAATGTTATATTTAAGATAAATGCAGCAATTAGATATAGCATACCTAGCATTTGCAATGAGTAAGGTAGTAATGTAGAAACGCACAAGAATAGAAAATATATAACTATTTGATTTTTTGTGGACTTGATACCTTTTATTACAGGCATCATTGGTATATTTGCTTTTTTATAGTCTTCTGCTGAATATAGAGCAAGAGACCAGAAATGTGGTGGTGTCCACATAAAGATTATTAAAAATAAAAATAACGGCTCTACGGACATAGATGATGTGACAGCAGTCCAGCCAATTATTGGCGGGAATGCGCCGGCTGCTCCTCCGATTACTATATTTTGAGCAGTACGACGTTTTAAGTAAATGGTATAGATAACAACATAGAAGAATATAGAAAAAGCTAGAAGAAATGCTGATAAATAATTAACAAATACTGCCATTATAAAAACTGATAATATAGATAATACAATACCTAAGTGGAGTGCTTCATCTGCTGATATTTTGCCTGAGGGGATTGGTCTCGTTTTTGTTCTGGTCATTATTGCATCTATATCTTTGTCGTACCACATATTGAGAGCCCCAGCTGCTCCTGACCCTAGAGATATAGAGATAATAGCTATGATAGCTATGATAGGATGAATTGTACCTGGAGCAAGTAACATTCCGATAATTCCAGTAAAAATTACTAGAGATATTACTCGTGGTTTTAGTAATGTTATAAAATCCTTGATCGAACTTTCTTTTAGCTCAGTATAAACAATATTTGTTGTTGTCGATTGTTCTAACATTTTATTTTATCTTTGGCAAAGTATTGAAGCAATGGAACGGTGGTGGTGAAGATAGTGTCCATTCTAATGTTGTAGCACCATTTCCCCAGGGATTATTAGGGCATTTTTTACCATATTTCAATGTATAAAATATAATAAACAAGAAAAACAAGGCGCCAAACATAGAGATACATGATCCTATAGAGGATACCATGTTCCAGCCAGCGAATGCATCTGGATAATCTGGTATACGTCTTGGCATTCCTGCCATACCAAGGAAATGTTGCGGGAAGAACGTTAAGTTTACTCCAATAAAGGTAATAATGAAGTGTATGACGCCTAATTTTTCTGGATATTGCTTACCAGAAATCTTGCCAAACCAATAATAGAATCCAGAAAATAAAGCAAATAATGCTCCTAAAGACATAGTATAATGGAAGTGTGCGACTACATAATATGTATCATGCAAAACTCTATCAATAGATGAATTTGATAAGACCACACCTGTAACTCCACCAAGAGTAAAGACAAAGATAAATCCTAGAGCAAAAAGCATTGGCGTTTCAAATGTGATTGAGCCATTCCACATTGTTGCGATCCAACTAAAGATTTTTATTCCTGTTGGAATAGCAATAATCATTGTGCCTATAGTAAAATATAAAAGAATATTCACACTGAAGCCTACGGTGAACATATGATGCGCCCATACAATAAAGCCAATAATGCCTATAGCTATCATTGCATAAACCATTCCTAGATATCCAAAGACTGGTTTACGAGAAAATGTAGAAATCACTTGGCTGATAATACCAAACCCTGGTAGAATAATTACGTATACTTCTGGATGACCAAAGAACCAGAATAAATGCTGGAATAAGACAGGATCACCACCTCCTGATGGTTGGAAGAAAGTTGTGTTGAAGTTACGGTCTGTGAGCAGCATTGTTATTGCACCTCCTAATACTGGTATAGCAAATAACAATAAAAATGCTGTCACTAATATAGACCATACAAATAAAGGCATTTTATGTAGTGTCATTCCTGGTGCTCTCATGTTAAAAATCGTCACAATAAAATTTATTGCTCCAAGTATTGATGAGATGCCTGCCAGATGTAAGCTGAAGATAGCAAAATCTGTAGCCATGCCAGATGAGTAGGTTGAGTTACTTAAAGGCGGGTATAATGTCCATCCTGTGCCGACACCACTATCAATAAATGCAGAGGCTACTAATAATATGAAAGATGGGATAAGTAACCAAAAGCTAATATTGTTTAGTCTTGGAAAAGCCATATCTGGTGCACCAATTAATATTGGTACAAACCAGTTGCCAAAGCCACCAATTAAAGCTGGCATAATCATAAAAAATACCATTATTAATGCGTGCGCTGTAATAAGGACGTTAAATAACTGATGGTCTCCGCCTAGAATCTGAGAACCTGGCTGCATTAATTCCAGTCTAAAAACCATAGAGATGCCGCCGCCAATCAATCCTGCTAATACTGCGAAAATTAAATATAACGTACCAATATCTTTGTGGTTAGTAGAGAAAAGCCAGCGCTTCAGTCCATGTGGATGATCATCTTCTATTATTTCTGTATGAACTTTTTTAGTGCTAGTTCTTGGCATTAATCCTCCAAAAATTATCTTTTTAGTTTACAAATTGTTTTTGTGCTTGTTTCAACCATAGTTGAAAACTATCTTTGTCTACTGCTTCGACTCCTATAGGCATAAAACCATGCCCAGCTCCGCATATTTCTGAGCATTGTCCATAATATATCCCTGGCTTTGTAATTTCAAACCATGTTTCATTCGTTCTTCCAGGAATTGCATCCATTTTTACTCCCAAAGAAGGCACGGCCCAGCTGTGAAGTACATCTGCTGAAGTTAGTAGTATTTTTACTTTGGCACCAACAGGTACGACTAAGTTGTTGTCTACAGATAACAGTCTTAATTGCCCTGGTTTTAGGTCTTCGTCTTTGATCAGGTAGCTATCGAAGTTGAAACTTCCATGATCTGGATATTCGTAATTCCAATACCATTGGTGAGCTACAACTTTAATTGTAATATCTGGATCTTGATCTTGTTCCATGAAATATAAAATACGAAATGATGGTATGGCAATTAATATCAAAATGAATATAGGAATCACGGTCCAAATAATTTCAATTACTGTATTATGCGAATTTGTCGAAGGGACAGGGTTTCTTTTTTGATTAAATCTAAAGCAGATATATGCTAGAAGTCCAAAAACTAAAGCAACTATAGCGCAAATAACATAAAATAATATATCATGAAAATTGACTAATTCTTCCATCACAGGAGAAGCAGCTTTTTGGAAGCCAATTTGCCAGTTGTGTAAGTCAAATGCTAAAGAAGAGTTTGTAATTATCCCTCCCAACAATATATAAAATATTTTCAAATATCTCATATGATCACTATATTTATAATCTTTTCAATCTATACTAAATACATCAAGTTTGTAAATACTTATGAATAAAATAACAAAACGAACAATACTATCTGAGACTAATTGTATAGTCTGGACCAGATCTGATGAAAAAATAGAATATTCTGCTGCTGTTGAGTATATGGAAAGGAAAGTAGCAGATATTATTACTAAAAAAGAAGATAATATGATTTGGTTTTTAGAGCATCCTCAGGTTTACACTGTTGGTGCTAGTTCTAATTTAGCTGACTTGCTCGATAAACACAAATTTCCTGTTTATAAAACATCTCGTGGTGGACAAATAACCTATCATGGTCCAGGGCAAAGAGTTATTTATATAATGCTTGATTTAAAAGCAATATTTTATCCTAAAGAAGCTGATTTAGCAAAATATGTTAGGTTATTAGAGCAAACAGTAATAGAGTTTTTATTCTTGTTAGGAATAAGTTCAGAGCGATTGGAAGGTAGAGCTGGTGTTTGGGTAAAAGCTAAGAATGGTTCGTTTAATAAAATAGCTGCAATAGGAATTAGAGTGAAGAAGTGGGTGTGTTTCCATGGTATTTCGATTAATATTTCACCAAATCTAGATGATTTTAAAGGAATAATACCTTGTGGGATTCAGGAATATGGGGTAACTTCTTTAGAAAAGCTAGGATATAATATCTCTGTAGAAGAGTTTGATGCCCGTTTTAGTAAAATTTTAGAAGATCGATTAAAAAATGCGAGTACTATATAGTTTTATACTAGTTTCTGTACTTTTATGTCTCATATGGTTTGTGGGTTTTATATTTTTTGTGAACAAAATTTCACATTATGATGTTCAAAATGTTACCGCTGCTCAAGCTGCAATAGTACTTACTGGTGGCGAAAAGAGAATTGAAGAAGGAGTAAAAGTTTTACAACAAAAATTAGTTACTAAGCTATTTATTACTGGTGTTGATTATAAGGTGCGTCATAAGAAAGAAATTCTGTATATTGATGAACTTCATAAAATGGATAATATTGAAATAGGTCAAGAAGCCACTACTACTACTGGTAATGCAATAGAAGCACGAGATTGGATTATAAAAAATCATATAAAAACAGCTAAAATTGTTACAGCAAATTATCATATGCCGCGGAGTATTTTAGAGTTTAAATATCGCATACATGGTATAGATTTTAATGCACATCCGGTGTTTTCTCAGCAGTTAAATATTAATAATTGGTGGCATAACAAAAATACTTTTATTTTGTTGGCTAAGGAATATACTAAATATATTTATGTATTGTTTTATACTAAGGTTTTTTAATAATTAAATTGATTATCAACATGAGAATTCGTTCTTTTATATTTACAATATTATTTGCGATTACTACAGTTTTAGTGTCGATTTTATTTTTTCCTTTTTTGATATTTAGATGCAAGGTATTGTATTGGGCTGGTTATACTTGGAGCCAGTCTTCTTTGTTTTTATTGAAGCATATATGTAATATTGATTATAAAATTGAAGGTCAAAAAAACATACCTAAAAAACCCTATTTAGTTGCCTCTAAGCATCAATCTGTATTTGAAACAATAGTTTTTTGGAGTATTTTTTATGTACCAACATTTGTTCTAAAAAAAGAGCTTCTTTCTATTCCTTTTTTTGGCATGTATTTGAAGAGAATGAAGATGATCGCTATAGACAGAAAAGATGGTATAAATGCTTTAAAGAAAATAATTTTAAAGTCAGATTATCACATTAAGCGTGCTAGAAATATTGTAATTTTCCCTGAGGGGACAAGAACTGAGTATGGCACTATAAAAGATCGTTACTCGCCTGGGGTTTCAGCTGTGTATACAGGAATGAACATTCCTGTTTTGCCAATAGCTTTGAATAGTGGAAAATTTTGGCCTAGTAAAGGTGATAAAAAACCTGGGACTATCACGATTAAAATTCTAAAACCTATTTTACCAGGTTTAGATCGCAAAGTATTTCTCAAGGAACTACAAGAGTCGATAGAAATAGAATCGGCTAAGTTATAGATATAAAAATATTGCAAGGAGGGTGAAGTATGTTAAATGCAAGAGTGGTAGATATTATTCTTCGATTTTTAAGTGCGGAATATAATGAAGAACATCTAAATGATTTGATTAGACGGACTCAAGATCCACAGCTTATGGTATTTGCACATCATTTGGTCATTCACCGTGTTATCGTGATCGTATAGTTAATGTAGAGTATGATCAGTATGTAGAAATGTTAAGTAACTTACATCGAGAGGCTATAAGAATTCTCAATATTTACGGTGTTAATATGTATGGTAATAATCTAAATATAAATGATTTAGATGCATTGAATGATGCAGAACGTGATATTACTTTGATAATTTGGACTTTTATATATACCTACATTAATGACGATATGGATTATGGTCCTCAATTAGCTCAGAGGATAGCTGGGTTATTTTTAGTTCCAGATACAGTAACTGACGAGATGATGAATGTTGATAATCTGCCTGATTTTTATCGATTTTTTGTTTATAATTTTATGATGCACGGACAAAATGCTGATGAAGCTGATGTAAGAGTGATTGATCAAGTTTTGGTTCCATACGTATATAGGGGAGATATTCCCTATGATGAGTTACTGAATGCCCTCAATATTACAGCTGTTGTAAATCATGATGATATAGGAGTACATGGTATAGGTGGTGTGCACATAGATAATACATTTTAGCTTTAGAATAATTATTAGAGGGGTGGTATGACAAATCCAAGTGCTGTCGTTGTGATATCTAGATTTTTAAGTGGTATGTATACTCACGAAGATCTTAATATTTTTATAGAGGAAACAGGTTCGGTTTTGGCAAGGATATTTGTGGAGATCTTAGAATTTTATCGCAATCCTGAATTATTAGGAGTGTCTGATGTTGAAATTAGCGCAGAATTTGCTATTGCGTTTCCTGGAATAGAGCAATCGCATTTTGAAGCTATGCAGGGTTTAGTTTTAGGGTGGTTAGGTGGCACTGTACCAGAAGAATTTTATAATATTGCAATGACTGGTGTTGTTAGCAATAGTACAGAAAGTGCCAGCTTTGCGTTAAGAATAGTAGATGTTTATGGGTATTAGTTTGTGCTAGAGTTTTTTTATATTTAATTTATATTATTAGTTAGTATTTCTAATCATGAGGTTTTTTGTATGAACAAGTTTATTGGAGTTGTTATAGCTATTGTTATTATAGCTGGTTTGTCAGTAGCTAGTATCAATAAAATTCCTGCCTCAGAAGCTAACGTTGAAGCTAATGCTAGTCAGCTTCTTAATCAATATAAAAGAAGAAGTGAGCTCGTTCCTCAGCTTGTTGAAGTGGTAAAGGGCGCAGCAAAATATGAGAAAAGTACTCTTGAGAATGTGATCAGAGAACGTGCAAGAATTAGTGAGATTAAAATTTCTGCTCAAGCTTTGCAAAACAATCAAGCTGTGGCAAAACAATTTTTTAATGCTCAAACAGAGATGGGAAGTGCATTATCAAAACTTCTTGCTGTAGTTGAGCGTTATCCAGAGTTAAAAGTTACCCAGAATTTTTTAACATTACAGTCACAAATTGAAGGTAACGACAACAGAATAGCAGTGGCTAGAAAAGATTATATTGAGTCTGTTCGTGATTTTAACATCTTAATTACTACATTTCCTGGTTTGATGTGGAATAAGATATTTTTTTCTCGTCAAAAAATAGAAAATTATACTGATAATGATTCTATAAAAGAAACGCCAAAAATATCATTTAATTAGCAATGGTAAGACCTAAGAGATTATTATCTTGTATATCACTCTTCTGTTTATTGTTTATTTTTGCTAATTTTTCTTGGTCTTTTCCAGCATTGACTGGTCGTGTAGTAGATCAAGCAAATATTCTCTCATCTGTTACTAAAGATAAATTAATACAAACTCTTGCTAACCTAGAAAAAACCACTACTGATCAAGTGGTGATAGTTACTGTAGTAACGTTGGATGGAAGTGCTATAGAGGATTATGGATATAAGTTAGGAAGACATTGGGGAATTGGTCAGAAAGGCAAAGATAACGGTGTTTTGATTATTCTAGCTCTCAAGGAAAGAGTTGTGCGTATAGAAGTTGGTTATGGTTTGGAATCTGTGCTTACTGATGCTGTTACTTCAGATATTATTCGTAATGTTATGGTTCCAGAGCTCAAGGAAGGAAAATATGATCAGGCGTTTTTGAATGGTACTAATCAGATTATCAAGATATTGTCATCCGAGAAACAAGAAAATATCGATGGTACTTCTTCTGGACAGATTGTGAATATTATTTTGTTATTATTATTTTTAAGTTTTTTCTTTAGCAGAAGTGTAAGAAGGGCAGTTTTTTTTGGCGGAGGTGGTTCTTCAGGAAGTGGCTCTGGAGGTGGTGGTTTTTCTGGAGGTGGTGGAGGATTTGGCGGAGGAGGCTCTTCTGGCAAATTCTAAGATCATAAGTGAGAGTCTTGCTTATAAAACTGACAATATTCTGAGATTGTGCATATTTTACAAGCTGGTTTTTTTGCTTTACAGGTATATCTGCCGTGAAGAATCAGCCAATGATGTGCATCTAATATCCATTTTGTAGGTATTGTTTTTTCTAGCTCTGTTTCCACACCTGTAACTACATTGCTTGTTGCTAGGCCAATTCTTTTGGATACTCTAAACACATGTGTGTCGACAGCGATATATGGTTGTTTAAAAAGAGTGTTTAAGATTACTCTGGCTGTTTTACTACCAACTCCAGGGAGTGAAGTTAAATCTTCAAGGTTATTTGGGACTTGAGAGTGATGTAGTTCTATTAATTTCTTACTTAATAATATGATGTTCTTTGATTTGGCATTAAAGAGTCCGATTGATTTTATATATTCTTTTAGCTTTTCCTCTCCTAATCTAACCATCTCTTCTGGTGTATGAATTTGTTGGAATAAAGCTTTCGTTGCCTTATTGACATTAACGTCTGTTGTTTGAGCAGAAAGCACTACGGCTACAAGTAAGGTATAGCCATTTGTATATACCAATTCTGTAGTAGGCGATGGGTTTTTTGTGGCTAAGATCTCAAATATTTTGTTGATTGTTTTTTGCTGCATATATCTATATTGTATTTCTATTGATCATTGGTTTTGGGAAGCATGTTTACTTTAAAGATAGCAGAAGATACTATAGATAAATTTGCATATTTTGTAAATGCTACAGCACAGAGCAATGCTTTAATTGTTTCAGGCCCTTCAGGCATTGGCAAAAAACACATTGTTGAAAGTTTTATCAAAAAGCAGCTCAAGATAACAAATTTACTGCATCATAATTTATTGTGGATGGATCTTGCAGAATCAGGTGTACAAGCTGAGAAGGTAAGAAAAATTAGTGATTTTATTTATAAGACTTCGTATGATAATCAGACAAAATATATTGTATTAGATGAAGCAGATAAGTTAAATGTTTTTGCTTATAACTCTTTGCTCAAGATACTTGAGGAACCAACAAAATTTACAATATTTATTTTAATTTCTAGTAATTATAAATTATTACCAGCGACGATCAAATCTAGATGCATTACTGCCAAGATTATTCCATCTTCTCAAAAAGAAAGTATTGAGATGGTTAGGGCATCTTATCAAACTATCTCTGATGATGATTTGCATAAATATTGCTATTTAGCAAATTATTTACCATTTAGAGCGATGAAGTTTATAGATAAAGAATATTTAGTGTTTTATGAAAGACTAATCGATGCAATGTTAAACCTAGCTACAGATGCACAAAAATCGTTAAAAGAGTTTGATCAAATAATTAAAGATGTAGATCAAGAGCTGGTAAGTTATGCTTTAAATCATATTCTTACAAAGGCAATTTTATATGTTGCCAAGAGACAAGATGTTGAGATGTTACTTGAGAAAGAAAGAATGTTGATAGAAACTATTTTATACTTGCATCCTAGTATGGCAGAGTTATTGTTGCTTGAAGAAAAAATAAAGTTTTTGATTGTCAATTTAGAGCAATCAAGTTTGAGTAAGCAAAATGTATTTTTGCTGATTATTTATAAACTAATGTATAATTAATTATGTCTTTTTATATTACCACTCCTATATATTATGTTAATGCTGCACCGCATATTGGTACAGTTTATACAACTTTAGTCTGCGATGTAATTGCTAGATTCAAAAGACTAGAAGGGCAGAAAGTTCGATTTTTAACTGGTACTGATGAGCATGGTGCTAAAATCGAGAAAAGCGCTCGTGATAAAGGTATTGAGCCTCAGCAATTTGTTGATCAAGTATCTGAGCATTTTTCTAAAATTTTTCAAAGAATGAATATTAGTAATAATGATTTTATTCGTACTACGGAAGAAAGACATAAAAAAGCGGTGCATCATTTTTGGAAAGTGCTGCAAGATAACGGTCATATTTATTTGGATAAATATTCTGGTTGGTATGCGATTCGTGATGAGTCTTTTTATGCAGAATCAGAGCTTGTTAACGGCAAAGCGCCAACAGGTGCAGATGTTGAGTGGGTTGAAGAGGAAAGCTATTTTTTTGATTTATCAAAATGGCAAACAAAGTTATTGGAGTTTTATAAAGAAAACCCAGATTTTGTTCAACCTAGTTGGCGTTTTAACGAGATTATAAAATTTGTAGAATCAGGTTTGCATGATTTGTCTGTGTCAAGAACGGGAGTGAAGTGGGGGATTCCTGTGCCTAATAGCCCAAATCATACGATATATGTATGGCTAGATGCTTTAGTAAATTATATATCTGCGCTTGGTTATCCAAGTGTTGATAGCTTTGATTACAAAGAGTTATGGCCTGCTAATATTCATATGGTAGGAAAGGATATTACAAAATTTCATGCAATATATTGGCCGGCGTTTTTAATGGCAGCTGATATTCCTTTGCCAAAGCATATTGTTAGTCATGGTTGGTGGTTAAATGAAGGTGAAAAGATTTCAAAGTCTTTGGGTAATGTTATTGACCCTAATGAAATAGTTGACGCATATGGCCTTGATTATGTGCGCTATTATTTAATGCGCGAAATTTCCTTTGGTAATGATGGTAACTTTACCAAAGACTCTTTCGTTAACAGAATCAATAGCGAGCTTGCGAATAAGATAGGTAATTTGCTTCAACGGACTTTGTCTATGGTGTTTAAGAATTGCGATGAAAAAATTCCAGATTGTAAGAAGAATATTGATTATCTGTACAATAATTATGAGGTCTTAAAGAATGCAGCGAATTTATATTCAGAAATTAAAGTTTTATTTGATGATTATCAGTTTAGTAAAATTCTAGAAAGAATAGCATTATATGCAGATGAGCTAAATCGTTTTGTTGATATATCTGCGCCATGGCTTCTGAAAAATACTGATCCGGAGAAAATGCAAGAGATACTTTATGTGGCCCTAGAATCTGTAAGATATCTAGGAATAATTTTATCGCCATTTATACCGGATTCGTCACAGAAAATTTTATTTCAACTTAAAGTGCCAATTAAAGAAAGGGATTTTATTCATTTAAGCAAAGAGTTTGCTTTAGAAGCAAATCATATTTTAAAACCAGAATCTGTATTCCCTAGAATTGATGAGGTAAAGGATGATAATTGATTCGCATTGTCATCTTAATTACGAGCCAATGTGCCACGAGCTGGATGCGGTGGTAAAGCGTGCGAGTGAGAATAATGTAAAGATATTGCAAACCATTTGCACTAAAATCAGTGAATTTGAAATTATTAAAGCAATTGCAGATAAATATCCAAATGTTTATTGTTCAGTTGGGGTGCATCCACATGAGGTTGAGAGCGAAGGCGTTATCTCTATCGATAAACTTCAAGAGTTAGCCAGTAATCAAAAAGTTATTGGGATAGGGGAAACTGGTTTAGATTTTTACTATGAGCATTCGCCGCGTGATCTTCAAAAAGAATCTTTTATAAATCATATTGCTGTCTCTCGCGCTCTTAAGTTGCCGACAATAGTACATACGCGTGATGCAGAAATAGATACCATAGGCATTTTGTCTACAGAAATGAAAAAAGGGGAGTTTCCGGGCTTAATACATTGTTTTTCTGGTAGTGAAAAACTAGCTAAAGCTTCACTAGAACTAGGGTTATATATCTCTGTTTCTGGTATTGCGACTTTCAAAAATGCTGGGGATTTACGTGACGCTATAAAGAAAGTCCCTATCGATAGATTGTTAGTAGAAACTGATGCGCCGTTTTTGGCTCCTGTGCCAATGCGTGGTAAAAAGAACGAGCCAGCGTATGTTAAATATGTCGTTGAATGTTTAGCTGATCTATTTGGCAAAACACCAAGCTACATTGCTGACAAAACCACCGATAATTTCTTACGTTTATTTAGATTACAAAAAAACTGAAGGTAATAATATAAATGTTGTTGATATTGCTCACGATTCTAGACATGGACATTATTTAAATCCTGGTCAGTGTGAGCATCTAAAACACTTAAACAATCAGGTGACATTTATCACTGAGTATGCATATTCAAAAATGTGTTATACAGTATCTGAAGGTAAATATAATAAAAAAATATGTAGATACTCTGATACTAAACAAATTAAAGTAGCGGAGAAATGGTTTAAAGGAATTGTTTTAGCATTAGAAAAAATAGGACAAGATTCTGTACAATATCCAAAAACTTATGAATCTGCTAATCTTGTATTAGAGAAAAAATTTTCTCTAGTTGTTGCTGGTCATGAGGATGAGTGTAGACCACATGAAAAATTTCATGGAAATCATAAAAACATTGTAATTTGTCACTCATTTAAATTGGGTCCAAAGGATAGTGATTTAACAAAGTTTTTCTTTAATAAAATTAAAGAATGTAATGTTGGAAATACTTGTCATTTTCCTGATCATCAGCAGATTGAGAATATTGATGACTTATTGAGTGAGGTAGTTCTATATTCTTGGCAGGGAGTTGGAGGGGGGAGAGTAAGAAAAGTGGTTTTATTAAGAAGTTTCTATAAGAGGTAGTTATGAAAACAACACAAAAAAATCTAGAATTCAATATGAATGTTACAATGAGCAAAGGGCTTGTCGTGGGATTAACCTTATGTAATGTGGGAGCTGCTAAAGTAAGTGTGTCTGATGATGCAATATTACTTAACGATATGTATGCTCAATATCCATTTTTCTTTTCAGGAGATTTAGATTCTAAATGTGAGCCTGATTCTAGCGGGTATCAGACAGGTAAAATCCTGATGTTGCCTAAGGAATGTTTACATAACACATGGAGTGTTGACAGAGATTGTAATTTCAAAGATGTTGCTCAAGGTAATTATACTGTAAGATTTGAGCAAGTAATCCAGTACTATGAAGATAATAATAGCGAAAGCATTACTTTAGGAGATAGCGCTAGTTTTATAGTTTAATCACAGAGTGATAGCTGGCTATATTAGTTAGTAGGATATTTTTTAAAAGTATAATACAAAAAGTGTGTTAGGATCTATTGTATATCATGTTTTTGAAACTTTATAAGAGGGATATATGTTCAAAATAGAAGCAATAGAGGATTTTTTTAAGCAAATTCCTACCGATATCAAAGGAGCGATATTGAATCCTATTAAGGGTTGTATCAATTTTTCTGGGAGATCCCCAAGGTCAGATATTTTTGGGTTCTTGATGATTTTAGGGATTTGTACATTACTATATGTAGTATTAACAGTTACTTTAATTTTTTTTGTACAATCCTGGACATTAATGGTTTGTAGTGCTGTATTTGTTGGTATGATGTATTTATCTCTGGCTGCAAGGCGTTTGCATGATATCAATAAAAGTGGTTGGTGGTCTCTGATATTTATAGTTCCGTACATAGGAGCGCTGCTATGGTTGCTTTTATTCTTTGTTGAGGGTAATAAAGGTGAGAATCACTATGGTCCAGATCCTGTGGTGCAAAGTAAGAAGAAGTAGAATTGATAGCAGTACTGAGAAACGGGTCATTGCGAGCTAGATATTGTCGAGCGTCTCAATTCTATGAGTTTTAGCAAAAGTGCGTCATCGTGAACGGAGCGAAGTGGAGTGTGACGATCTTATGAATTCGTAAGAGATCATCACGCATTCTGTCGAATTCTCATGATGACAATAGTATGAAAGTTAAATTTTCTTTAGGGGTTAATTTAGTTTTTAATTAGGTGGTGTATGATGCTTATTTTTAAACAGAATAGAATTAATTCCTGACAATTCTCCGCATCCTTAGTATTAATATTGCAGTAAGTTATTTTATAGTATAATTTATTCTTTCGTATCCGTGATTATTGGGAGAGTGTCTAAATGAAAATAAATTTTATCGAAGAAAGTACTATATTATCAGATAATATTATCATTATTTGTGATGATAAACCAGAAAACATTAGCAAACAAAGTTTTATCAAGAAGCTTGAAGAAGAAACAAAGGTTTCTATTGCTAAAATTCTTGAGATTCAAAAATTTGAAGGCAAATTTAAGAAGATGCTTCGTATTGTCACAGAAAGCAATAAAATTGCCAATATACTTATCTTTAGTGTTGGTTCGTTAAAAGATTTATCAGAAAATCAAATCGTTGAAATGGGCGGTAATATTGTTGTTGTGTGTGAAAGATTGCGTTTATCTTCAGCGAAGTTATTTTACTCTTTAAATTGCGAAGTAGATAAATTAAAAATAACCTTGTTTAACATTGGTTTTGGTGCTTTGCTGCGTAGCTATCGATTTGATAAATACAAAACCAAGAAAAAAAATGATGATAAAGAAGTAAGGTTTGAAAAACTGGATATTCCTTGTCTTAAGCCACAACAAGCAAATTCAGAGTTCGAAAGATATATTACAATTACTGAAGGTGTAAGGCTTACTAAAGATCTCATTTCTGAGCCACCAAATGTCCTAAATCCAGAAACATTTTCAAGGATTTGTAAAGAGCTGACAAAATATGGTGTTGAAGTTGAAGTGCTTGACAAAGAAAAAATGACCAAGCTTGGCATGGGAGCATTGCTTGGGGTAGCTCAAGGTAGTGTTAATGAGCCAAAAGTAGTGGTGATGAAATGGCTTAATGCTAAAGACAAACAAGAGGCACCAATGGTTTTTGTTGGTAAAGGTGTTACTTTTGACTCAGGTGGATTATCTTTGAAACCAGCGAGTTACATGGTTGGTATGAAATGCGATATGGGTGGTGCTGCTGTAGTTACAGGTCTTATTAAAGTGCTTGCGGCGCGTAAAGCAAAAGCGAATGTTATTGGTGCAATTGGCTTAGTAGAAAATATGCCAGATGGTAATGCTCAGCGTCCTGATGATGTTGTTACTTCAATGTCTGGTCAGACAATCGAAGTGTTAAATACAGATGCTGAAGGTAGATTGGTTTTATCAGATGTTTTATGGTATGTGCAGGATAAATATAAGCCAAAATTTATTGTTGATTTAGCTACTCTTACTGGAGCAATAGTTATTTCTCTTGGTAGTGAATATGCTGGTTTATTTTCAAATGATGATAAAATTTCTGAGCAGCTATTTAAGTCTGGTATTGAAACTAATGAAAAGGTTTGGCGGTTACCTTTGTCTAAAGAATATGACAAACTTATAGATTCAAAAATTGCTGATATGAAAAATATTGGTGGAGACAAAGGTGGTGCTGGTAGTATCACTGCTGCGCAATTCTTACAGCGTTTTGTTAATGATGTTCCATGGGCGCATCTTGATATTGCTGGTGTTACAGATGCTAACAAAGGTTCGGAGTTGCATTCTACAGCAGCTACAGGTTTTGGTGTTAGGTTGTTAAATGATTTTATAGAGCGGAACTATGAAAAATGATAGAGAGGTAACTTTTTATCATTTTACCTCTGTACCTTTGGTAAAGGGAATTCCTTCTTTATTAAAGAAAATATACGATACTGGCAAAAATATTTTGTTATTATGTAGAGATAGTGCTGAGCTAGAAGAGTTTGATAAATTGCTATGGTCTTTTTCGACCAAGATTTTTCTGCCACATGGTACAGCAAAAGATCAATATCCAGAAGCGCAGCCAATTTTTCTTGATGTGAAGATAAATGATATTAATAAGCCTAAGATTTTAGTATCTTTTACCGATGTTTTGGATCAAGAGATGGAAAAGTTTGAATCAGTTATTTTTGTATTTTTTGGTAATAATCAAGATCAGAATGTTTCTGAGATGTATGATCGTTTTAGTAATATTCAGAGCGATAAAAAGATACGTGTAAAATTCTGGTTCCAGGATTTATCAACGGGAAAATGGCAGCAAATTCAATAGACATATTTCTTATTTTAGAAAGAATAAAAAAATATATCAGCGTAAATTTTCTTAAAGATGTTCATAATTTTCCCTTGTGGTTTATTGTCGCGTTTATTTTTGGGATCTTATATTATTCTGCGTTGTCTTCCGAACCTTCTGTAATAGTGCTTGTTATGTTAACTGTAAGTATTGCAGGTGTTTCATATTTTTTTGTACGCGTTAGAGTATATTTGTTATTTTTCTTTTTTTTCTTTTTTGGTATGAGTGTTATTGCTTTTAAAGCTAGCATAATTCATTTGCCAGAGGTTCCTGAAGCAATAAACAATGTTGAAACTTTAGCTGTTATTGATCAAATTTATCCAATAGAAAAGGGACGAAGAGTAATTCTACGAGATGTAAAATTAATTGGTCTAGCACAATTTAATAGTGAAGCAAAAATCCAGATTAATATTCGGAGTAAGAAGGATTTAGTCATAGGTGATAGAGTTAAGTTTGTTGCAAGTATTCATTCTACTAAGGAGAGTTTTTTGCCTTCTGGATATGATTTTGCCAAACATTCTTTTTTTAATAGAATAGCGGCTACAGGTTATGCTACATCTCAGATATTTGTCATAGGTAAAGATAGGTTATCAGCGCAAAACTATATTGACAGATTGCGTCATTATATATTTTTACAGATTAAGCAAAGCATGCCTGATAAGACAGCAAATATTGCGGCGGCGTTGATGATAGGAGACCAAACTGGCATTGATAGAGCTGTGATGGATCATATGCGAAAATCTGGGTTAAGTCATGTATTGTCTGTATCAGGTATGCATTTATCGTTGTTATCAATAATATGTTTTTTTGTCATACGTTATGGTTTAAGTTGTTTTGCTGGTTTTTGTCAAAGATACAATACTAAAAAAATAGCAGCATATTTTGCTTTAGCAGCTACTTTATTTTATCTTCTTATATCTGGTGCTTATATTGCGGCGGTGAGAGCTTTTATTATGGTGGCATTGGTTACAATTGCCGTCATTCTTGATCGAGAAGCGGATGCCAAGAGGTCGGTATGTCTAGCTGCTTTTATTATTTTACTTTTTGCACCAGAGTCTGTTTTTAACCCAAGTTTTCAGCTTTCTTTTGTTGCTGTACTAGCTTTGGTATCGGCCTATGAACTATATTTATTGCTTGATAATGGCAAAGAGAAACAACGCAGTGTTTTTAGTAAGGTAAAAATTTATTTGATTGCGACAGCATTTTCCTCTTTTATAGCTGGTAGTGCTACAGCTATTTTTGTTATTTATAATTTTAATAATTATTCAAATTATTCTTTGTTAGCGAATGTCTTGGTGGCGCCTGTGGTTTCAATCATTATTATGCCCATGGTTGTATTATCTTTTATATTACTGCCACTAAAGTTGCATTTTGTGTCTTTATTTTTCTTAGATTTTGGCATTAAAGTGATGTTGAAAATTGCAGAGTTTATTAGTGATCTACCTCTGTCTAGTTTTGTTATTTCGCGTCCAGATAGCTATGTAATGATTATCTTTATTCTTGGTTTTTTCTGGTTATGTTTCTGGCAAGAAAAATGGCGAGTTTGGGGAAGTTTTTTAGTGGTTGTTTCTTTTTTTATTACAATTGTTACTGATCATAATCCAGATATTATTATTGATAAAAGAAACAATATTATTTTGGTAAAATCCGCTGATAGTTTGATCAAGATAGGAAAAAAGAGATTATCGCAAAACTATCAAAAACAACTTTTTCTGATTAGCGATACTTCTAAGATACAAAATGATAAGAACAATAAAATTCATTATGATTTTGGTGTTGGTAATAAGAATGTTTCTATAGATTTTTACTCTCAACCTATATTTGATATATATCATCAAATTAAATCTATAGATGTAACAAACAAAAATAGTGAATACTCAATAAATCTTTCGGAGATTAATAACAAGGGAAGTTGTTTCTTGTATTTGTTATCAAATAAATATAAATCAGAATGTGTGCTAGATAAAAAGTTGGTGCGTCCTTGGAATTAGAAAATCTCTAGTTTGTTCATACACTCTTAATACTTTTTTTGTATTATAGAAGCATATATTTTTTGAGAGTTCTATGCCTGGTTTTAATGAAGATAATTTACGTTCTTTCTTAGTAGAAGGTCCTAATTTTCCTGGAAAACGTTTTGTTTTAATTTCAGACTACACTACTGCGCATCTTGACCAAATAGGTAATGCTTGGAGTGGGAGTGGTGCTAGCAAAATTTATCTTCCGATACCAAAAGATAGTATCAATGTTGATGGA
The DNA here is from genome assembly GCA_018062985.1 of Rickettsiales bacterium. Taxonomy (GTDB): domain Bacteria; phylum Pseudomonadota; class Alphaproteobacteria; order Rickettsiales; family JABSSG01; genus JAGORE01. The sequence goes on from JAGORE010000011.1 coordinate 28,793, forward strand.
TATGATATTGATGGGGATGAGAAAGTTGGCGTTACTGGAATAAGTGAATCTATTTTAAGTTTGGATAAGATCCCATTTCAAGTTACAGCGGCAATGAGTTTAAAGGGAGCGCACTGGGTTGGTTTTACCATAGATGTAACTGCAAAAGGAAAAGCAACGGTTAGATATGTGGACTCTTTGAATAACGTTTTAGAGATGAAGTGGCATGATCAGGAAGTTGAAAAAGAGTATCAAAGAATATGCTCAATTCTAAGAAACAATAAATTTACTATCTCTAAAGAAAGCGGTGTTTACACAGAAGCTCTTCAACAAAGAGATCCGGTATCGTGTGGTGGATATCTTTTTGAGAATGCAAGCAGAGCGCTTGGTTCTAAAGATGTTAAATCAACTCCATCAGAAATAGAAATTCGTAGAGAGCAGATGAAGTTGCTTAGTAAAGATGCTTTAAAAACAGTATCTTTGAATGAAGTTTTGTATACGCGTATGTTTGTTGAGGCGCAGCATAATGTGGATTTTGGGACGGGTCGTTTTTTAGAGCTTATGACTCATGATAAGGAGTTTGCTGAGGCTATTAAATACGAATACGACATTACAGATGAGCAGTTAAAAAGTGAGAAAGATAGTCATAAAGATATGAGATCTCGGGTGTTTTTAGATATAAATAAGATTTTTACAAGACAACGTAATATGTGGTTAGATTGCAAAAAGATAGAAGATAACTTTATGACTATCGATCAAATAGAAGTTTTAGCTAAGCAGCGATGGCTAGAGCTAAAGTCTCAAGATAAGAGTTCAAAAATGTCTGATGGGGATTTTGTACATTTTAACAAAGGTTTAATTAAATCGTATGCGATTGAGTTGACTTCTAGATTGATGTCTCGTGCTAAAGTTAAAACGTTTAAAGAGTTTGACGCAGTGCAAGAAAGAAACAAACCTTCGTTAGGCAAAAGTATTGGTAAAGGTTTTTACACTGTAGTAAGTATGTTTGTAAAAATCATTACTACAATACTATATCCGGTTGTTTGGTGTGCTAAAAAAATACCAAATATGTTTATTAAAGAAACAAAATCTACTGGTAGTGCTAATCTGCACAGGGTAGTAGGTAGTAAGGATAGAGGTGCGCCTCAAGCTGGTTCCGGGCACAAGAGGTCTAGTTTTGTTTCACGAGAAGAATCAAGAAAGAAATCTCGACAAGCAAGCAAAAAAGAGAGATAAAGATTAGCAGGATCCTAGTAAAGTGACTGATAAGTTAAGTGGTTCTGGGTATAAGATAGTTTCTTCATGTTGGTGATCTATATTTGCAGCTGTTGGTGTTGTTAGGGGTGCGAGAGTAGTTTCGTTCGGAGATTCTAGAATATTATTTTGTAATTGAGGTTCTGTTTCGTCATTATTTTCCGTTGTTGATAACGCTAAGCGAATTTGTTCTATAGGCTGTTCTAAATGATTAGAACTATTCATCCTTTTAGTGTCTGGTTGAGTTGTTTGTGTTGACGCAGTGGTGGGAGGGGGTGCTTGGAATATAATACCTAGACTACGAAAATCTTCTGGATTACCCAGTGCATCAGTTCTGCGATGACGAATTTCCGGGAGTTTATCTTTTGACATATTTGTATCTCTGTAATCAATGTTTGAAGTTGAATAACAATATATATATTTATTTTTTAAATAGAAACTTAATTTATTTATGTTTTTGTTTTAAAAACAAAAAAAGTGGTTGTTGAGTGATAACGATTCTTTTTATAAAACAGTTATTATATAATCGTACTTGCAAGTTTATTTATACCTAGTAAGATATCTTGCGAATCTAAAAAATTGTGAGGTAATAATGTCTAATTTTGTATTTGAACTAGAAGAAGCTGTGGCTCCTTATAACCTATTAAATCATCCTTTTTATCGAGCTTGGAATGAAGGGAAATTGAATAATGAAATGATTAAAGATTATGCAAAGCAATATTACCATCATGTTAAAGCATTTCCTCGTTATATTAGTGCTACACATTCTATCTGTGAAAATATAGAAGATCGTAAGATTCTTTTAGAAAATTTAAATGACGAAGAAAATAATGGCGTTGACCATCCAACATTATGGCGTCGTTTTGCCCAAGGTATGGGAAATTCAACTGAAGAAATCGAAAATGCGCCACTAGAAGCGCCTATCCAAAATGTTATCGAGAAATTCTTTAAATATAGTCGTGCTAGCTACGCTGAAGGTTTGGCTGCGTTGTATACATATGAGCATCAGGTTCCAGAAATAGCCCAAACAAAAATGAAGGGTTTAAAAGAGTTTTATGCTCCTGGTAATAAACAAGTCTTAGAATTCTTCCAAGTACATGAAAAAGCGGATATCTGGCATCGTGAGCAATGTCAAAAGTTGCTTAATCGTATGGTCAAAGAAGATCAAGCCAAAGCTAAATATGCTGCAATTGAAGTGGCTAAGGCTCTTTGGGGGTTTTTAACCGGAGTGGCTGAGAAACATGGCGTAATTTGCTAGGCATTTTGGGTGGGTATATAGCTGTTTTGGTATTAAAATAAAGATCAAAACAAGTATATATAATGAAGTGATCATGTATTAGTCTTACAAATCTCCATCTGGTTCAGCTTTTTTAACTTTTTTTGTGCTCGGCTTTTTTTTAGGAGTGGGTTTGCAAAAACTATCAATAGCTTTTGCTACATTAATTACCCTCCCATCTTTCGCAAAATGTTTTAGATGATCATGTTTATCAGCGGTATTGAATAAAGTATCTTTAACCTCAGTAGAAGAGGCATAAGGTTTGCATTTCAACATCATTTCTATTGTGCCTGTTACTATCGGTGTTGCGTAAGAAGTGCCGTCACCTATTGTTGCATCGGAGTAGGGTTGTATAACTGAAATATCTTTCCCGGGAGCCATGATGTCAAGTGTAGTTCCATAATTACTATGATTAGATTTTTGAGGAATATTGTCTTTGTCATATTCAATAGAACCAACTCTAATAATAAAATCATAGCAGCTACTTCTAATTCTTAGGTTTGCTGGGAAATATTTATCTTTATAATCGTTTAAATTTACGCCATCATTTCCTGCAGCGGTTACTAAAATAGTTTTAGAATTTTTACATTGTACATCGGCAATATTAATCCAGTCATCTTTAGAAAGATGCAAGTCTTGGCCCAAAGATGCGCTCGAGATTAATGTGTTTTTTTTATAAGATTTCCATATTTCTTTTCCAGTTCTACTAAAATGAGAAATATCAGCGTCATCTAGGTTTTCTTTATCAAGTGAATTCTCAAATAAGTCTGTAAGCTTTATTGTTTTAAACGCATCGTAGGAGAATATCTTGATGTTATTTGATAAATCAATGCCGCAGATATTTTATTCTACACACCTTCTCTACCTAAGATAATTCCAGAGATTGCGGTTCCGTGTGGAAATCTATGTGTTGCATTATTAAAGCTATCTTCGTCTTCATAATATTCTCTTGAGGGTTTTGTAAGAAGGCACTGATCGATTTTTTCAACTAGAAAATTACTTGTGGTTGTTTGTAGTGCTGGGTGATCTTTATCAATGCATGAGTCTATTACTATTATTCCATAGCCAGATCCATGATCTCTATAACCATTCCATACATCAAGTAGACCTATGTTTTTTTAATAATTAGGACAATCTTCAAATGTAGTCATGTACCTCACTATTATAAATGCTTAAACCTACACAGCTAGTGTCTTCAAGTTGGCAATCTACATTACAAGATATGGAGTGTTTTAAGCCACCGAATATTTTTCCTGAAGAAGATGTGGAATCGATATTTATAGTTTTTGTTCCGCTAACTCCTAAGATATTACAATGCTCTGCAGAACCTGCGATGCCACCTGAAATTGCCTCGGATTTAATTCCGATATTTGTAAAATGGATGTTAGTAAAAATAGCGTGTTTTGCTTCTGAAGCTATAACCCCAACATAATTTTCTCCTTTAACCGTGATATTACGCAGTTGTAAATTTTTTATCTGGACTTTGTCAAAGCTAGTACCGAAAATTATTCCAAAAATACTGACATTATCTTCGCCATCAATGTGTAAATTTGCTATTTCGTAGTTATTACCATCAAAATCACCTGTAAATGGTTGTTCTGTATTGCTAATAGGTTCAAATGATAACATAGAAGATGCATCAATATTTCTAGATAATGCGTAACTTCCAGAGGGAAAATAACTCATGTCTTCTAGGTCTTGGATATTGTTGACTAATGCTTTTACTGCAACGCTATGTCCTTTAACGTTGTGATGGAAACTTTTTGTGTTGTGATATTTGTGGTCCTTGTGTCCAGCGCTAGGGTTGTAGTAAACTTCAACTTTACCTCCTCTAGTCATATCTATTATTCCATTCTCATCAAAATTGACAGTAGCTGAGAAATCTTCGCTTTCTATTCCAGGCATTAATTTTAATGTTCCCATACCAATGTTAGCAATTGTAACATTGCGAGCTATATTGATAGTATGTTTAGATATAATGGTTAGTGAGCTATTGCCAGTCCATCGTATGCTTGACGCAATTGTTGTATAATCATACTTTAAAGTAACGTTTGTACCTGAGTTGAGAGTATCTTGTATTTGTGTAGCGATTTTTTCATCAATAGGATAATTCGTAAAGTGAAGCATTCTTTCGGTAATATTAGGTAATTGATGAGTGGAACAGAACCATGAATTATCTGGTGTTGCTTCATAAGAGGCGCTGCTTACATCTCACATAAACGACTGCTGGTCGTATATGTGATATACAAGTTTATCATTTTCAGTGGTAATTTGTGCAAATATTCTCATGCTCTTACACTGTTTTATGAATTTATTAAATATTCTTCACACAATATACTTTAATTTTTCTAATAAATCTAGTCTTAATTTTTTGTTGTCTTTTACCTTAAATGTCTCTAGTAGAATGGATTGTGGCTGATAAAAAAGCTTGTCGTTTATATAATATTGTTTTAAATTTTCTTCTTTTGTTGACTTTTTAAAGAAAAACTGTAGAAATAGAGGCTAACTTAGAACTATTAATAATTAAAAGGTTATGGCAAATCACACATCAGCAAAGAAGTCTATTCGTCAGATAGCAAAGCGTACAATGGTTAATAAACAAAGAGTAAGTCAGATTAGGACTTATATCAAAAAGTTAGAAGCTGCTATTGCACAACAAGATAAGCAAAACATTGCTGAGTTGTTTAAACAAACACAATCTTTGATTATGAAAGGCGTTACTAAGAATCTTCTTAAGAAAAATACCGCTTCAAGAAAAATCAGCCGTTTATCAGCTAGGGTTAAAAAGGTTGCATAATAATGCAGCTTTCTGATTTTGATTATCAGTTAAAGAAAGAGTTAATAGCCTTACAGCCTTTAGAGAAGAGAGATAATGCACGAATGTTGGTGCATCATAACAATGAATTCCTTGACGATATTGTTTTAAATCTTGATAAGTACCTCAATAAAAATGATCTAATAGTTTTCAACGATACCAAAGTTATTGCTGCAAAGCTCGATGTTCTCAAAAATCACAGTAGAATAAAAATATATTTTAATGAACAAATAGATGCAAGTCATTGGTATGCGTTTGCAAAGCCAGCAAAGAAATTATCCGTTGGCGACATGTTTAAGATTGCTGATGATTTTTCTTTAGAAGTTATAGAAAAAGAATGTTCTGAATATAGAATAAAAAACAAAGTTAATGCCAATGATGATTTATTTGAATTATTAGAAAAATACGGTGATGCTCCGTTGCCCCCGTATATCGAGAAGTTTCATAATGCGACTGCGCAGGATAAGAAATCATATCAATCTGTGTTTGCTAAAAACTGGGGATCTGTGGCGGCGCCTACGGCAAGTTTACATTTTACGGATAGTTTATTAAAAAAAATATCTGATAAAGGTGTGAAAAGTTGTTTTGTAACTTTACATGTTGGTAGCGGCACATTTTTACCGATCTCAGAAGAGAATATTGATAATCATAAAATGCACTCTGAGTATTGTACTATTTCTAAAGAAGTGGCCGATTTAGTTAATCATACAAAAAGTAATGGTGGTAAGGTATTGGCTGTTGGTTCTACAGCTTTGCGAACTTTAGAAAGTGCTGCAGATGATTCTGGTGCTATCAAAACTTTTTCTGGTAAGACAGATATTTTTATCAAGCCAGGGTATAACTTTAAAGTTGTTGATATGTTGCTTACTAACTTTCATTTGCCTAAATCTACTTTGCTTGTTTTAGTTGCAGCTTTTATTGGTTATAACAATATGAAAGAACTGTATCGGCATGCTATTGAGAAAGAGTATCGATTCTTTTCTTATGGTGATAGCTGTCTTTTGAATAGGTGTTAAAAATGGTTCAATTTGAGTTTGAATTAAAGAAAGAAGATGGTAAGGCCAGAAGGGGTGCGATCAAAACAGCGCATGGTGTCATCGAAACACCGGTTTTTATGCCTGTAGGAACGCTAGCGACAGTTAAAGCAATGACTCCAGAAGCTTTACACGCTACTGGTGCGCAAATTATTCTTGGTAACACTTATCATTTGATGCTTCGTCCATCGGCAGAAGTTGTAGAAGAAATGGGTGGTTTGCATAATTTTATGAATTGGCATAAACCGATTCTTACAGATTCTGGTGGTTTTCAGATTATGTCCCTTTCTGGTTTACGCAAAATAAAAGAAGAGGGGGTGGAGTTTAGATCTCATATTAGTGGCGCTAAATACATGCTTTCTCCGGAAAGATCTATTGAAATTCAGCGTATGCTTAATAGTACTATTACTATGGTTTTAGATGAATGTCCTATGTATCCAATTGATAGAAATAAATGTACTGACTCTATGGAGTTGTCGATGCGCTGGGCTAATCGTTCACGAGATGCTTTTGTTCAGCGAGAGGGTTATGGACAATTTGGTATTGTCCAAGGTGGGGTGTATGAAGATCTGCGTAAAAGATCTTCAGAAGCATTGCAGAAGATAGGTTTTGAGGGGTATGCTGTTGGGGGGCTTGCTGTTGGTGAGGGGCAAGAGGTAATGTTTAATGTTTTGGATTTTACTTTGCCAACTATCGATAAAGATAAACCAAGATATTTAATGGGTGTGGGCAAGCCAACGGATATTATCGGAGCAGTAGCGCGTGGTGTTGATATGTTTGATTGTGTATTGCCAACAAGATCAGGTAGAAATGGTCAAGCGTATTCATGGGAAGGGGTGATAAACATCAGAAATGCAAAATATAAAACGGATAAGAGTCGCTTATCCGATAGATGCGAATGCCCTGCTTGTACTAATTATACAAAAGCTTATTTACATCATTTGGTCAGATGTAATGAAATACTTGGGGCGATGCTCCTCTCGTGGCATAATATTCATTTTTATCAAGACTTAACTAGAGAAATTAGACAGGCTATTTCTGATAATAGATTTGATCAATTTGTTTCAGAGAATAGAAATATAGAACAAAAGCTCTAGCGTAATTTAGAATGTCTATGTTACAATTTATTCTGTAATTTAAATAGAGGGTGTATGCAGGCTTATTGTCTGATTACTGATGGTGTAGATTGTTTAGTTCCTAAAAAAGCTATAGAAAATGATCTTTGGAGCGGAGAAAAGAGTGCTATTGGCCCTGTATTGGTTAATCAGCCTGGGCAATATGCATTGTTTGGTGGCAAGGTTGAAGCGGGAGAGCATGCTAGAGAGTCGGCTCAACGCGAAGTTCTTGAAGAGTCTGGTGTTGATATTTCGTCAATGTCTCCGGTAGTTACTGAAATAGCAGAAAAGCCAGGGATGTATAAATGTTATGCGGTAATAGTATCTCCAGAACAATTGGTTGAGCTAAGACAGCAGATGTCGGAAAATATAGCTAGAAAAAATGTAAAAGACGGTGAGATGTCATCTGTAGATGCTGTACCTTTAGAGCGTGTTAGAAATTACCTTGGTGTAGATCAGAAGCCTTCGCTTACGCCAAAGCAGCAGCAACAATATGCTAAAAGTGAGGCCAAGAGACCAGGAAGGCATAGTATTGATTGGTACGGTGAGATGGCATCTGCGACTCTGAGGAAAAATGATGAAATACAAGTTGCTGCTGCAGCGCATAGCGAAAGTATTGAGAGAGAAAAGAGTGATTCCCCTGTGTCTGTTGCAACGCTTCCTCACGTTATTGAAGGTAATGATGATGTTGCGATGTCATCAGAAGAAAAAGTTCGTACGAAGCTGAGAGAGCATTTATATAAGACTATACCTGCGCATCAGGGTGATCTTCAAACGCGAGATGAATTAGCTAATGTTATTGCTGATATGGTAGTTGAGGAGCTATCCAAAGATAAGAAGATGCTCGATGCTGCTGCGGGCAGTCCTGAGTTATTGCATAGCAGCGTCGATAATCATATTTTATCTGCAAAAAGTGATCATTTCTTAAAAGAGCATTATCATAATGCAGATAAGGATATTGGTAAAGAATTTAGAGCGCAACAGTATCAAGGAAGTGGTAGGAGTATTTCAGAATATGTTGTTACGCAAATTAACCACACCTTTAGAAGTGGGGTTAAAAGTCCTTCTCCTATGACTAACTCAATGGTTGAACGTTTGGTAGGTAGTGCAGAATCAACAAAAGTTAGGGTTGAAGCTGGTGGTGCAAAAAAATATGTTGCTAAAGGAGTTGCTGCATCGAAATTTGGTCGTTAGGCTTTTAAGAGTTTTCTTCCATACACTGGTCGTAGT
>JAGORE010000029.1 GCA_018062985.1 Rickettsiales bacterium
ATCTTAGACCACGAAGAAACAGAGCCTGTTGCAAAACTTGACTACGCTGTAATGGAAGAAGAAGTTGTAGAAGAGATATCAGAAGCTGAAGCAATTGAAGGTGTTGAGGCAACAGCAGAAAAGACAAAAGAAGAGGGTGACGAAGGATCTAAAGAAAAGCCATCTGACAAAAAAGAAGAGAAGAAATAACTCTGTTTATTCTGGCCATTTTTCAACTATTAACATTTTATTTTCATTCCCTGGTAATTCTTGCCAAATTGCCTCTGTTACAAAAGGCATAAATGGGTGTAGTAGTTTTAAACAATCCTTAAAAACTGGTAGTAGAAACATTGTTGTGACTACTGATTTGTTTTCCCGTGACTTTATATCTTCAATATAATCAGACGCCAAATCATTCCACATAAACTGATATATTGCATCACAAGCTTGGGCAAATTGATATAACTCGAGCATAGATGAAACTGAACGAGAAAGTTTGTGAAATTTGGATTGAATTTCCTTGTCCTTATCGGTAACTACATCTGCATATACCTCCCCGTTAAATAACTCATGATCCTGATTATTATCATTATTTACATTCATCATCAAAATAAACCTAGCCATATTCCAAATCTTATTTGTAAAGTTTCTATACCCAATAACTTTGTCATGAGGAAAAGAGAAATCTTTGCCATTAGCTGTACCACTAATTAGACCCATTCTAAGAGCATCAACACCATATTTTTCAATATATTCATCCGGATTTACAACATTACCTAAACTTTTGCTCATCTTTCGTCCATCAACAGCTCTAACCATTCCGTGTAAATAAATATCTTTAAAAGGTGCTTTACCTGTTAGATATATTCCAAACATCATCATTCTAGATACCCACCTTGTAACTATCTCCCAACCCGTTTCCATTACATCAATTGGATAAAATTTATTATAATCTGCGCTATCTGGGTAACCTAAAGTTACAAGTGGCCACTGACCACTACTAAACCAAGTATCAAAAGTATCTGTATCGGGCAAATATTTACCATTTTCTGGTTTTTCAGATAATACAACATATGTAGAATTAGCTGGTGCAATTACTTTTTGTAATCCTTGTTGTATCTCTTCAAAAGAAAAATCTTTCCCGGCGTTTGTATTTAATATTTCTTGTAAATTACCAAACCTATAAATACCGTTTTTATCTATAAATGAAATCTCCAAGTTAGGATTTTCTTCTATGTTATACCAAACCGGAATCCTAATACCCCATGTCACCTGTCTAGAAATTGCCCAATCATACATATTTTCAACCCACCTAATATATGTGTTTTCTCGCCATTTTGGATAAATCTTAACCTGTCCACTTGTAACAGCTTCTAAAGCTGGTTTTTTTAACCCCTCAACTTTTACAAACCAATTTGGTAAAACAAGATTTTCAATATAATCTCCTGATCTATAGTCAACAGGAGTAACATTTTTATATTCGTTATCAATCTTTTCAATAAACCCCTTTTCTGTAAGTATCTCTACTACTCTTTCTCGCGCTTTTTTAATTGTAAATCCTTCCAAGTCACCTGCATTACTGTTCAATGTTCCATTTAGATTAATAAGATTAACTACTGGTAAACCATGCTTTCTTGCAACTTCAAAATCCTTTTTATCGTGAGCGGGGGTAAGTTTTACTATTCCTGTGCCAAATTTAGGATCAACAAAGTTATCCGCAATAATATCCATCTCTTTTCCTGTTAATGGATTAATAACTTTTTTACCAACTAAATAGTTTTTAGATTTATCTTCAGGATGAACACATAGGTGTGTATCAACAAATATTGGCTCTGGTCTAACTGTTGCAACTGTTATGTAATCACCATCACTCTTGTTTGCAAAATAATATTTTATGTAATAAAGAGGCAATACTTTTTCTTCATATGAAATTTCTGCATCACTAAAAGTTGTTCCCCACTTAAACGAGTAATTTACTACATAGTCATCCCTATATATTAAACCTTCTTTTTCCATTTTTTTAAAAGTATTTGTAACAAGTGTTATTGACTTTTGATCAAGTGTAAAGGCATATCTAGACCAATCAACACTGGCCCCCATACCTTTTATCTGTGTTTCAATTAGAGTTTTGTTTTCCATAACAAACTCATAAATCATGTTGTAAAGAGTAGATCTATCAAAATCAAACCGAGACTTTCCTTCTTTTTTTAACTTTCTCTCAAATGTGGTTTGAGTTTCAAAACCAGCATGATCAGTTCCAGGTATCCATAAAGCACTATAACCTTGCATTCTCTTCCATCTGATTAATATATCTTCTATTGCAATCATTAAGACGTTGCCAGTGTGCATTTTTCCACTTGCATTTGGAGGGGGGAGTATAACAGTATATGGGCTTTTACCTTCATTTATTTCAGGTTTAAAATACCCACCTTCCTCCCATTATTTATATATCTGTTCTTCAAATTTTTTATGATCGTATTTTGTATCCATAATTTTTATATATTATCTGGAGATTTATCAACA
>JAGORE010000012.1 GCA_018062985.1 Rickettsiales bacterium
TTGGCTGTTACCTGATTTTATATGCTCTATTACTCTTAATCTTAGGTCGTTACTATATGCTTTTGTGCTCATTTTTTCTTTTTATTCTAACTCACAATTATCCCTAATTCAAGTTATTTTACTGTAGCTGTAAATCTTTGGTAATGTTCAGAAAAAATCTCTGTGCTGCTTCGTTTAATAAAACCTGTAGCTAATTGCTTCAGAGATATGATGTTTTTCTATATTATCTTTCTGTTCTAGGTCAGCGATAGTTCTAGATACTTTTAAGATTCTGTTATAGCTACGCATAGAGATAGACATTTTTTTGGCAAAGCTATTTAATAGATTCTTGCTATCATCATCGATTTTTGTATTTGAATATAATAAATCTCCATCAAGCGAAGCATTTGTCTTGTAAGAAGCTTTTTCAAATCTTTCTTTCTGGAAGATCCTAGCTTTGATAACGCGTTGCTTTATTTCTTCAGAAGTTTCATTTTTTTCTACCAAGCTATGTTCATATTCAGGTACTGTGTGTACTTCGACAAAGAGATCAAAACGATCTATTATTGGTCCTGAAATTTTGTTTTGATATTCTTCACCACATTTTGGTGCTTTTGAACATTGTTGGTTAGGTTGATTCAGATATCCACATCTACAAGGGTTCATTGCCGCTATTAATTGAAAGTTTGCTGGATATTTTACGAAAGAACCAGCTCTAGAAATAGATATTTCTTTTGTTTCTAATGGTTGTCTTAACGAATCTATAATGGCTCTTGAGAATTCAGGTAATTCATCAAGAAATAATATACCATTGTGTGCTAGTGATATTTCACCAGGCATTATGCGCTTACTGTGTCCACCACCAACAATGGCTACTTGTGAAGCAGAATGATGTGGCGCACGAAAAGGTCGCGTATAGTTTAATTGTCCGTTTTTTATTTCTCCCATGACGCTGTAGATCATGCTCGTTTCTAAAATTTCTTCAGGTGACATAGGTGGTAAAATGCTAGGCATTCTTGCAGCAAGCATTGATTTTCCTGCACCAGGCGAGCCTATCATTAGTACGTTATGGTTACCAGCAGCGGAAATTTCAAGGATTCGTTTTGTAGTTTCTTGACCGATAACGTCTTTGAAATCTAAATGTTTATTTAAAGAAACTTCTTGTGGAAGTTCCACAGGTGACGGTGCTGCAATATAAGATGTTCCTTTGAAGTGATTTATAAGACTAAGAAGATGTGGTGCAGCAATTATTGAATCATTACCAGACCACAAAGCCTCACTGCCGTTTTCTTGAGGGCAGATAATACCCATATTTTTTGTTGCTGCCTTTATTGCAGCTGGTAAAATTCCATTTACTGGTAAGATTTGGCTATTTAAACCCAATTCTCCAATGACTATAAAATTTTCTACAGCTTCTGCAGGAATAACATTTAATCCTACCAAGATACCTATCATGATTGGTAAATCAAAGTGACTACCTTCTTTCATTAAGTCAGCAGGTGCAAGGTTTATCACAACGCGTTTAGGAGGCATTGCGAGAGCTATCGAATTAAGCGCAGCTCGAATACGTTCTTTTGATTCAGCAATTGTTTTATCTGGCAAACCAACAATATTAAAAGCTGGTAGGCCAGGAGAGATAGAGACTTGAACATTAACATCAACGGTATTAATACCATTAAACGTTACGGTGTTTATTTCCGAAACCATAGATATCTTTACATTATTACTTTGCCTTTTAAGGTATGCGCTAAAACTTCAGTAATTTTAACTTTGACGATTTTCCCTAACATTTCTTTGGCGTCATCTATAATTACTGATTGCATATATTGGCTTTTTCCTACATATTGTCCAGCTTTTTTTCCTTCTTTTTCTACCAGAACCTCTAATTCTTTGTCATAGAATGATTCATTGAAATCTTTTTGTTGTTGATTAAGTAAGGACTGTAGTCTTTGGAGCCTGTCATCTTTTACATCTTCTGGGACTTGTTCCATTAGAGATCCTGGTGTTCCAGGTCTAGGGCTGTATTTAAACGAATATGATAAAGTAAACCCAACTTCTTTTACAAGGCTTATTGTCTCAAGAAAATCCTCTTCCGTTTCGCCTGGATATCCGACAATAAAATCAGATGACATGGCAAGGTCAGGACAGACTTTGCGTAATTTTTTAACAATATCCAAGAAAAACTTTGTGTCGTGTTTTCGGTTCATATGTTGAAGGATTTTATCAGACCCAGATTGTACAGGTAAATGTAGATATGGCTGTATTTGCTTTACAGACCCTTGAGCTTCAATTAAATCATCTGTCATATCTATTGGATGTGATGTAGAATAGCGAATTCTTTCTAAGTCTTTAATATTTGAAAGTAAGTGCATTAGAGATGCTAATGAGTAGACCTTGCCATTGTGATCAACACCATGATACGCATTAACATTTTGCCCCAGTAAAGTTATTTCTTTGCTACCTTTTGCCACAATTGACCTGGCTTCGCGATAAACCTCTTCTATAGATCTGGAAAATTCAGCTCCTCTAGTATAGGGAACACAACAAAATTTACAGAATTTATCACAGCCTTCTTGTATAGTTAGGAAGGCAGAAATACCTTGTGGCTGAAGTGCCTCAGGCAAGTCATCAAATTTTGTATCTTCTAAAAACTCTAGATTTATTGCTTGTTTATTGTCTCTACCTATCTTTAGAATGAGCTCTGGTAATGTATGATAAGATTGTGGTCCAACAACAATATTTACCCAAGGTGCTTGTTTTAGAATCTTATCACCCTCAGCCTGTCCTACGCATCCGGCCACGACAATAATCATGTCGCTTTTAAATTTATCTTTGATTTGTCTTATACGCCCCAATTCTGAATATACTTTATCTGTAGCTTTTTCTCTAATATGACAAGTATTCAAGATAACCATGTCTGCTTCATTTATAGTCTCTGTTGGAGTATATCCCATAGGATTTAATAGATCCTGCATCTTCAACGAGTCATAGACGTTCATTTGGCAGCCGTATGTTTTGATATATAATTTTTTCATCAATATAGGTTTTGATTTTTCTATGTTGTACGATTTTTTAAGAAAAATAGCAAATTCTTTAGTAAATCTATATTAGGTCTCTTCATTTTACTAAGAGCACTAATAGATCTTTCGGTATGCTGATCGAGGAGTCTATTAATTTGTTCTTCGTTTAGCATATTAGTAATGTTACATTCATCTAGCGTTTTGCAGTCTCTGTCTAATAGATCATCGGTAATCTGGAAGATCATACCAAGATGAGTTCCAAAAATTTCGACATTTTGCAATTCTTGATCTGAAGCATCTCCTGCTAAAGCGCCTATCTCACAAGCAATAGACATAAATTTTGCTGTTTTTAAATAATGAATTTTCTCTATTTTTTTTAGAGAATTTTCTTTGTTTGTTGCACCTATATCAAGTTCTTGTCCATACATCATGCCATTGAATCCAAGTATTTGAGACAGTTTTGAGATAATGAGACGAGTTTTTCTATCAGATAAAGAAAGGTTTGTAGCTAATATTTCGAATGCAAAGATTAGCAGAGCATTTCCTGTTAAAATTGCGGTAGATTCACTAAACTTCTTATGACAACTAAATTTCCCTCTACGATAATCATCATTATCTATGGCAGGTAGATCGTCGTGTATTAAAGAATAGGTATGGATCATTTCTATTGCTGCAGCAATCAGGATATCGGATTCCCTATTGCTAGAGTTAAATATCTTAGCCGTCTGCAATACTAAGAACGGTCTGATTTTCTTACTATTAGGGCTTATACAAGAATATTTTGCGGCTTTAGTTAATTGAGATTTTTGTTGTGATGACAGCAAATCATCAAGTTTTTTATCAATTATTTTTGAAATATCGTCTATTTCTAGTTTTAGGTTAATATGGTCTTTAAACATTGTTATTTAGAGTTTCTCTACTTTTTGGGTCAGTAAGTCTATTTTGGCTGTTAATGCTTGAAAAATCTCAGTTACTAATTCCAGGGGATTATTTTTGTTTATCGAAGGCTCAGAAACTTTTTCATCTGATTTATCTAATAGAGTAAGTGCCGCGATCAAGTACAATGTTTTATCGTTGCTGTTAGGAAAAACTTTAGCTAGATTAATTACTTGCTTATCAAATTTTACTGCGAGTGCTCGTAGCTGCTCTTCATCACCTTCGTTGCAGCTAATGTTGTGTGTGGTATTATATATTTTTAAAGATATTACTGGCATTTTTGTTTTTCTATAATTTTTTCAAGTTTATGTATTAAAGAATCAACATCCTCTTTTATATCTTTATTTTGATTTTTTAAAAGATTTAATGTTTTTTCTAATTGAAATAAGTTGTTTCGTAAAGTGTTATTTTCTTCTTTCAGGTCTCCATTATGTTGCTTTAGTAGGAAGTTATCATCTGAAGATGCTTCTACTATTTTTTTGACAATAGCATGCTCAAGTTTATGTATAGATTCATATAACCTGTTTTTTAGTTTGTCTATTTCGTCCATAATTAGTAATCAAATTTTTAGTGCTTCAATAAAAGCAGATTTTGGTATTTCTATATTACCAATTAATTTCATTTTTTTCTTCCCTGCTTTTTGTTTATCTAAAAGTTTTCTTTTACGTGAGATATCTCCGCCATAACATTTTGCTGTTACGTCTTTTCTTAAAGCGCTTACAGTTTCTCTTGCAACAATTTTTCCTCCAATTGCGGCTTGGATGGCAATTTGGAACAGTTGTCTTGGAATTAGAGTTTTTAATTTAGCACACAATTCACGCCCGCGGGACGCAGAAAATTCTCTTGCAACAATCATTGATAATGAATCGATAGGATCGCCATTAATTAAAATTCCTAATTTGACCAAATCACCCCTCTCATAACTGCTTATGCTCCAGTCGAAACTAGCATAGCCTTTAGAAATTGATTTTAATTTATCATAAAAATCAATAATGATCTCGTTTAATGGTAATTTATATACAACCATTACTCGAGAACTTCCCATATAACTTACTTCTACCTGCTGTCCTCTTTTACTCGTGCATAACTCAAAGATCGAGCCGAGAAAATGATCTGGAGTCATAATTGTAGCTTTAATCCAAGGCTCTTCAATATATTCAATTAAAGTTGGATCTGGCATGTTTATAGGATTATGAAGATCTAGAATTTCTTTTTGTTTTGTATATACTTTATAAGTAACACTTGGCGCTGTTACTACAAGGCTTAGATCAAATTCTCTTTCTAATCTTTCTTTGATAATTTCCAGATGTAATAAGCCTAGGAATCCAGAGCGGAAGCCTAAACCTAATGCACCAGAGCTTTCCATACTATATTCAAAACTTGAGTCATTTAAAGATAGTTTAGCTAAAGCCTCTTTCAGTCTTTCAAAATCTGTTGAATCTACAGGATATAAACCACAAAATACAACAGGGAGATGAGCCTTAAAGCCTTTTAAGACATTAGGATTTTGGTTTCTACTATCTACAACCGTATCACCAATTTTGCAATCTGTTAGTTCTTTAATGGAAGCAGTAAAAAAGCCTAGCTCTCCCGCAGAAAGACAATCTATCATCTGTTTTTTTGGTGTGAACACACCCACGGAGTCAACGTTATAAGTGGCGTTGGTCGCGATCATTTTTATAGTTTGACCTTTTTTTAATGTTCCATCTTTTATTCTTACTAAAATTACGATGCCCAAGTAAGGGTCATACCAACTATCCACAAGTAAAGCACATAATGGTACAGTAGAATTTCCTAGCGGCGGTGGTATGTCTCTTACAATTCTCTCTAGAATTTGCTTAATACCTATTTTTTTCTTGGCAGAAGCTTCAATAGCTTCGGAACAATCCAGTCCTATAATTTCTTCAATTTGCTCCTTAACCTTTGCAGGGTCTGCGGCAGGAAGATCTATTTTATTTAAAACCGGAATAATTTCATGGTTATTATCTATAGCTTGATATACGTTAGCTAATGTTTGTGCCTCAACACCTTGGCTTGCATCCACGATTAGCAAAGATCCTTCACAGGCGGCCAAGGCTCTGTTAACTTCATAAGAGAAATCAACATGTCCAGGAGTGTCTACAAGGTTAAGCACATATTTTTCACCATTTTCTCCTGTGTAGTTTAAACGCACAGTTTGAGATTTGATGGTTATCCCTCTTTCTCTTTCTAATTCCATGCTATCAAGAATTTGACTCTTCATATCTCTAGGATCTACAGCGCCGCACTCTTCTATTAAAGTATCAGCAATTGTAGACTTTCCATGATCTATGTGGGCTATAATCGAGAAATTTCTTATGTTTTTTATATTTGTCATTTTTAAATAGCATTCATTATTGGAAAACTTGTCTTTTTAGCGTATAACTTTATTGATAAATTGAAATTAAAGCAAAGGATTTTTAAGTGAAGTTAAGTTATGGAGAGATAATTCAAGATATAGAGCAAAAAATAGTCTTGCTCAGGAGGTCTCTTTGACGTTGAATCCTTATCAAGAGAATTAGAACAAGTAGAGAAGCAGTTACTCGACCCTTTGCTTTGGAATGACAAAGAAAAAGCACAAAATCTTCTTAAACAAAAATCAGCTTTAGCAGAAATTACCCATAATTTTCTTTCTTTAGAAAAAGATTTCGAAGCTTTTAAGGAGTATTTGACGCTGATAAAAAATGACAATATTTCGGATTCAGAAAAACAGGAATTAGATAAAGAAATAGAAGCTCTGCATAAAAAGGCTCAAAAATTAGAGGTGGAATGTTTATTTTCTGGAGAAGCAGATAGTAGTGGTTGCTTTCTTGAGATTAACGCAGGGGCTGGTGGAACAGAAAGTCATGATTGGGCAGAAATGCTGTTAAGAATGTACACCAGGTTTGTTAATATAAAAGATTTTACAAGCGAAATTGTTGATGAACTTGCCGGTGAAGAAGCTGGGATCAAATCTGTAACTCTCAAAATAACAGGGCATAATGCCTATGGCTGGTTAAAGACAGAAAGCGGCGTTCACAGATTAGTTAGAATATCGCCATTTAATGCAGCTGGTAAAAGACAAACGAGCTTTGCTAGTGTTTGGGTATATCCTATTGTGGATGATAATATCAATATTCAAATTGTTGAAAGTGACCTGAGAATTGATACATACAGATCTTCAGGGGCTGGCGGGCAGCATGTTAATACCACAGATAGCGCTGTTAGAATTACTCATATTCCGACAAATATAGTTGTGCAATGTCAGAGCGATAGGTCGCAACATCGAAATAAAGATGAGGCTTTGAGAATGCTTAAATCTCGGCTTTATGAAAGAGAATTGCGTATCAGAGAAGAAGCCTTGCAAGAACAGAATGCTGGGAAAACAAGCAATTCCTGGGGAAATCAAATCAGATCATATGTTCTACATCCTTATAAATTAGTCAAAGATCACAGAACAGATTTTGAAGTTTCAGATGCTGAAGGAGTACTAGATGGTGATCTGGAGAAAATCATACTAGCATCCTTATCGCATAAAGTTAGCAAAAAAGAAACCAAGTCTTAAGTTAAAGATTAACTTAGAAAATCTTGTGTGTTGTTATTAAAATCATCTATCAACCCTTGCATTTCATTGTAATATTTTACCACGTGATGCTCTATGCAATAGCTTTTATTTTCTGGTTTAGAAAAGCTACTATGTGTGTAATCTCCTTCTTTCCATACATTTTGTACTATTGTTCGTTGGAAAATACCATTATTGTCTAAAGAGACGGGGTATTCGATGCCGTAATCTTTAACACACATATCAAAAGGATTTGTATTTATAAGACATTGTTGCTTTATCCAATTGTTTGTTCCACAAGGTAAAATCTCAAAATTGACGTCTGTAGAAACACTCGATGACACTATAACGTCTTTGTTATCAGAAGCAGAAGGGTTGTTAAATAAGTAACTTGCTAGTCCCACAGTTGCTGCCATTCCATAACCAGGCATAAAGAAGTTAGTTGCAAAAAATGCGCTGCCCAAAATGGCAAGTTTTGTAATGCCACTATAGATATAGCTAGATCCGTGCTCTGCTATGTCATAAGACTTCTCTGCGAGGCTTAGTTCATCATGTTTATAATGGTAAAAATGTAGATCTTCTACTTCTCCAGCTTTTTTTAGTTGATAATCAAAAAAATACTGCATGTAAGGTGTTTGGATGTTGGCTGCTTTTACTAATCGATTAATAGACGTAAAGCAGTTTTCTGTTTGTATCTCATCTGGAATAGGAGAGTAAAGCAGAGTTTTTGTCTTACACTGATTATCAATATCGAGTATTGTTTCTTGTACTTTATAAAATTCGGTATCTGATACTTTAAATCTTACGACATAAGAACCATCATGTTTAACAAAAAGAGAATCTTTTGGCATTTTATAATTATTAGGTCTTGCGAATGTGCCATTGTATATTTGTGTTCCTGAATTTTTACTTGCTAGTTTACAAGAGCTGGGAAGATACAATATAATAGGTAGCATAAGTAATTCTAGGGACGACATCAAGACGTCGCTGCTATCGTCATCATCGTCTTCTTCGTCATCATCTGAAGAATCAAGAAACAAAGGAGTCCCTGGATAGAAGTTATGGATAATATGATGTGTGCTGTTTTGTAATACCGCTTTAAAATGCCCACCGCCTTCATCAAGAATGACAAGCAATTCGTTGTTTGGGGTATCTGTAATTGATATGTTTTGTTTTTTTAGTGCTTTTGCGATGTCTTGAATTGTTGCATCCACAAAAACGATCTGAATATTGTCATTTGATATAGCAACTGTGCCGACGCCATTATTAATTGCAAGTTTTTTTGTAATATCTCCACTCAGATCAACAGGAAACGTTTTAAAATCTATGCTATCAAGATCTTTTTTTGGAATTGAATATAGCATACTACCAGAACTTTTATCTTTCTTTAAATATTGTGATAATGCATTCATAATCCAATCGCCCATTATTAGGTTATTACCATTATATTAACATAATTTAATAAAAAAGCAATATTTTATTTAAGACCTATAATTTTTGCTAGAAAGCACTTTTATCGTTTACACTAGTAAAGTTACTGGTTATCTATTTGCTGGTGATCTACAATAATTTAGGTGATTTAAAAAAATACAAGATGACAAAATTTGGACAAATAATAGACGTAATAGCGCCAGCAAGATGTGACTTTACAATGACATCAAAACAGATAAAAGATGTTGTGTGTAAATTCGGCTTTGCCGCTCGTTTTCCTGTTGATATGGTTAAAGAAGGCGCAGATATACTATGTTGTAATAGCGTTAAAAACAGAGCTACATTTCTTATAGAGGCATTAGAAAACAAAGAGTCTAAGTTTGTTTGGGCTTTAGCCGGTGGATATGGAACTACACAATTATTATCTGCTTTAGACGCAATTGATTTTTCAAATCATAAGAAAATCCTTGTGGGGTTTAGCGACATTACAGCGTTAATGATCTATTTTATACAAAAATATAAATGGCCATGTATTCATGCACGCGGCATTAGAGGAATTATCGAAGGTAAGGCTGATGAGGCTGAGCTTAAGCTGTTAGAATCTTGTTTTCAAAATACATCTACAAAGTTAGAATACGCTCTGTTACCATTTAATGACAAGGCAAAAAAAACATTTGAGATTCAAGCAGAAACTACCGGGGGTAATTTATCTTTGGTACAATGTAGTTTGGGTACAAATTGGCATATTAATACAGAGAATAAAATTTTGCTTTTAGAAGATATTGATGAACCTGGGTATGGAGTTGATAGAATGTTGGTTCATTTGGAGCAAGCTGGAGTATTTAATAAGGTTGAAGCTGTAATTCTAGGAGATTTTTCTTGTGGAAAAGAAAATGAGCTTGTGCACAGGGTATTATCCAGATTTTTCGAAGACAAAAAATTTCCAGTATTTAAAACGGATATTTTTGGCCATGGTAAACAAAATCATCCGTTTCTTCTTGGAGTTGAGGCTAAGCTTACTTGTGGAAGTAAAGCGCATATTTCTTTTGATCACAACATTTTGGGTTTATGAAAATCGGTACTAGGGGCAGTAGGTTAGCGTTGGCACAAGCTAATAAAGTTAAGAATGAGATAGTAAAACATTGCGGTATCGAGGATTCTCAGATTGAAATTTTGCCTATAAAAACAACAGGAGATAAGATACAAAATAAAGATCTGACGGCAGTTGGTGGCAAGGGGTTATTTTTAAAAGAAATAGAGGAACAGCTTCTCTTAAACAACATAGATATTGCTGTACATTCTACCAAGGACATTCCAGCTTTGATTCCAGAAGATTTGACTATTGCAGCATATTTAAAAAGAGATTATGCAGAAGATCTTTTTGTCTCAAAACATTTTTTGTCTCTGGACGATTTGCCTCAAGGCGCTATATTTGGCACTTCTTCTCCTAGAAGAAGAATACAAATAACAATGATAAGGCCTGATCTTCAATTTGTTTTATTTAGAGGCAATGTAGAAACTCGTTTGCAGAAATTAAAAGATGGTCAAGTCGATGCAACATCACTTGCGTTGTGCGGTATAAAGCGTCTAAATATAGATTTAGAAAAAGAAGGCTACAAAAGTCTGGTGTTGCCAAAAGATAAATTTATTCCTGCAGTAGGACAGGGCGTAATAAGCGTTGAATGTAGAAAACAAGATAAGGAATTAGTGAAGATTCTAAGTAAAATAAATGATGAGGAAACACAAAATCTGATATTAGCTGAGCGTAGTTTTTTGGAAGCACTAAAGGGAACATGTAAAACGCCAATGGCAGCGCATGCAGAATATTTAGATAATCAAATAATGCTATATTGCATGCTTGCCAATGAAGAGGGGACAAAAGTAAGGCATATTATGGAAGTTGGCGATATTGCCTTTCCTAAGCAGCTTGGGATAAAAGCAGCTAAAGCAATAGAAAAATTATTTCTATGACAGTCTTAATTACTAGGCCTACGGAAGATTCACAATTATTAGCTGATGTGCTAAAGAAAGCAAACATAGATAGTTTTGTAGAGCCAATGTTTCATGTGAAACATCTTCTGACAGAATTAGATGATAGGGGTTTTAAGCTTCTTGATGGTAGTGTATTCACTAGCAGACATGCTGTCAGGCCTTTGCCTGGTCTAAAAGATCTTCCATGTTTTGTGGTCGGAGAATCAACGGCTTTAGAAGCTAAGAAGCATGGTTTTAATAATATCTTTGTAGCTCAGGGAAATGTTGAAAGTCTTTTAAACCTAATACAGAATTATTCTTCTGAAAAAACATCTAGGCTTCTGTATTTAAGAGGTGCGGTTATTACGCTTGATATTGCAAAAATCCTTAGTAAACAAAATATTGTGGTGGAAGAAAGAGTAGTTTATCGAACAGATGAAATAAAAACTCTTTCTTCAGAGTTTATCAAAAGAATTATGGCTGCAGATATAAAAACTGCTGTATTTTTTTCATTAAATACTGCTAAGATCTTTATCAAGAGATTGCAAGAAAAATCTTTACTTAGTTCCTGCCACAAAATTACTTGCTTTGTTATGAGTAAAAAAATTCAGGATATGTTATTAAACGTAGGATTTTGTAATATAATAGTGTTTAATGAAGATACAAAACAATTAATAGCTTCATTAGGGGAATGTTATAAAAGTGATAAAACAAAATAAGCCAGTAATATTAAAAAACAAATCTTGTTTTGCTAAATGGCCATTTTTAGTTGTTTTGACGGTTGTTATCTTGGTTGCTATTTATGTACTATTTAACAAAGATTACGAAGTTATAGATTTTCCAGGTTTTAAAAAGCCAGTTTTAGAAAGCAATACTGGTCATAATTCAGTAAGCAATAATTTAAATCAGGATAAGCATAATGCTACCGCTTGTTATAATGGCATTTATTTAAATAATGCTCTACTTTTCTCAGATTTGTATATAAATTTTTATAAAGGGCATGGAATTAGAGAGAGTTTAAACATTCTGCATGAGACTAATTTTTATGATAAATATCTAGATCAAGTAGTGCAGTATTTGAGAGTGTTAACAACTAACAATATTGTTACTTCTGAAAAAGAAATAAAACAAAGCTTTGGTGTAATGAAATTAGAAGTTCTAAGAAAATACGCAAAACTTAAATTTCAAGATTCTTCCTTATTAAGCGGATTGTTTAATGCAATTATGTTTTATAAAAAAGGACAAGCTGCTCTTGATTCAGGTGGTGTTGAAGAAACAATGGAAAGAGCACAAATGGCAATAGATAATGATAAAATAGAAGAAGCTTATGCTCTGGTTATTTCTATAAGGGAACCTGAATATCAAGATATTACACATCCTTGGCTAACGAAGGCTGGATATTTAATCAGAGTAACTGAAGTGCTAGAAGATACAAAAAAATATGTATTTTCTGAGCGTTATAGTAGTAAATTTATTAAAACATGTGGATAAGGGGTATGTTTAGATTTTTAATTTACAGCGTTATTTTATTCATTACATGTTTTATAGGGATTTATGCATTATCCAGCAGCAGTAGTCTGATAAGCATTGAAACCTCAAATTTTTCTATCCAGACTAACGTCCCATTTTTATTAGTCGTTATATTGTCTTGGGGAATAGTATTTAGTTTTCTATTGTTTTGTATATACTGGTTTGCAAATGTTTTTAATAGGTTACAAAAATCTAGAAATGAATCAGTGTACAAAAGAACGGTAAATGAAATATTTGATCTTTTTTGTGATATAGACATAGAAAATGAAAATAAAAAACGTATGCGGACATTTGACTTGCAGAGGGCACAAAAAATAATAAATCATCCTGTTGTTGAGTTATTAGATTATAAAATTTCTTCTTATGCACAAGACCAAGAAAAACATCCACGCTCTCTTGCTAGAATTAAAAACAACAGAACTGTTGGGGCTTTATTTTATAAAGAAATGATACTTAGTAAGCTTGATTCAGATGAATATGACAGTGCAAAAGTTTTATTATTAGAATTTATGAAAGATCACGATGTAAGGCCTCCGTGGTTTTATAAAACGGCGATCTGTATCTTTTTACATTTTGGAGATATTGCAAGAGGAAAAGATATTATTATAAAAGCCAAAAAAGCAGGTGCTATAGAAAATTATGCTTTTGAAATGTCAAATTTATATTTTAATAAAGCCAAAATTATCGACAAAGAAAAAGGTGATAAATCTGAATATTTACAATTTCTTTTAGAGGGTTTTGAGTATGATAACACCAATCCAGACATTATAGAGATGTTGTCTTATAATATTTCTGCCTTAATGGGGAATAAGAAAGTGATGGAACAATTAAAAGCTGGTTGGGTTGAAACACCTAGATATAAAACATTAGAGATTCTGTTTTACTTAGAACCGTATAAAGATGAGGCTGATTTAAACACAAAATGCAATGACCTGTTAAAGAAAAATAACTCTGACGATGCTAAAATATACTTAGCTAAATTTTTAGCTATTAAAGCTTTTTATAAACTTTCTCTTGAAATACTTGAAAAAGTAAGGGAAAAAACACATAATCAAAGCTATGATAGAGTTTGGGCGTTCTTACAAATTGTATATCTGAATGACAATGGGAAAGAAAAACTAGAAATTCTAAAACAACAAATATTATAACTATGTCTAATATTAAAATATCACCATCAATATTATCGGCAGATTTTGCAAATTTATCTCAAGAAATAAAAGACGTATGTGCAGCAGGGGCAGATTTTCTACATGTTGATGTTATGGATGGGAATTTTGTTCCCAACATTACTGTAGGTCCATGTGTTATAGAAAGTGTAAAGAAACATAGTTCTGTACCTTTAGATGTGCATCTAATGATCAATAATGTTGAAAAGCATGTGGAGCAATTTATAAAAGCTGGTGCGGATATGATAACTTTTCATTTAGAAGCAACAAATGCTAGCTATCGATTAATTCAGCATATTAAGTCTTTTGGAGTTAAGGTTGGCATATCTATAGTGCCATCGACACCAGCAGAACATTTAGAAGGTCTAATAAACGAGGTTGATCTGGTACTGGTAATGACAGTTGAACCAGGTTTTGGTGGGCAGAATTTTATTCCTAGCCAGTTAGCCAAAATTTCCAAGATTAGAGAAATGATCACCGGGACAAAGAAGAACATTTATCTAGCTGTAGATGGTGGGATCAACAAGGATACAATCAAAAAAGTTGTATTGCAGGGTGCTGATTTTATTATTGCAGGTTCTTATATATTTGGTGGCAAGAAGTCAGTTGAAGAATATCATAATCGCATGAGTTTTTTAAGAAATTTATAATACCTTTATAATACGTTCTTCGGAAATAATCATATCCAGTTTATGGTCGTGGTGCTCACATGGAATTATCTCAGGATATATATTTTTATCGTAACAAACACCTATAGACAGAATTTTTTTCTGAGAGTTTTGGTTGAGATATTTATCATAATATCCTTTGCCATAACCAATTCTGTTGCCTTGTAGATCACAAGTAATTAGAGGTGTTATAATTATTGATGGTATCACGGTTTGAGAAATTTTTTCTGGTTGTAGGCAGTAAAAATTTTCTAATTTTTCCAAGGGATCATTATGATGCCATAGTTTGAAATGCATTATTTTCTCTGTATAATCTATCCATGGCAAGGCTATATTTCTATCTTTAAGATGTGCGATAGTTTCGTCAACGTTGATTTCATTTTCAATAGCTTTATATATGCCTATTATACAGTTTTTGGTGGCGTATTTTAGTATCGTCTCAGTTAGTGTCTGGTTAATTTTCTTTGTGGCTGTGCTTATGTAATCTCGAGTAAAAGTAGCCCTCTTTTCCTTGTATATCTTTCTAATTTGGTTCTTTGAAAACATAATCTTATTCGATAGATTTAGCAATTAGAGGTGCTATATCAATAACAGATATTTTTTTAACATTTCTAATTTTTTCTTCTGTATCTATTGAGTTAGTAATAAATAAATGATCCAAATAAGAATTGGTGATGTTAGATAAAGAATCTTTGCTTAAGACGCCGTGTGTACAAAATGCTTTTACAGTTTGTGCGCCATGATCTTTGAGAATTCTAGCAGTCTCACATATAGTGTTTCCACTATCAATAATATCATCAATGATCAGACAATTTTTATTTTTTATGTTTGTTTCTTGGAGTTTTGCAGATACTTTTCCTGCTTCTAGCCTTATTTTGTCCACATGAATTAGCTCAAGATTGAAGTTTTTTGCTATGTTTTCTGATCTAGGTATACCGCCAAAATCTGGGGCGACAATTATGGAGTCTTTGGTTATAATGTCTTTAAGCATAGTATTTATTTCAAGTTTTTTTGTGGGTATAGAAAACAGATTCTCTATTTTTGTAGAATGTAGATCTAAAAATGTAATATCGTTTATTCCAGAAGTCTCAAGAATTTTTATAATTACTTTAGGTGAAAATGCTTCTCCAGGCTTTGGCTTATCTTGTCTAGTATAAAAAAAGTAAGGAATAACCAAAGATATTTTTTTTGCGTTAGCATTTTTTAGTGCATCTATTAATAAGCAGAGTTCAATTAAGTGATTGCTGCTAGATAGTGTTTGTAAAATTATTATATGTTTTCTGTTAAGATTATCATCTTGTAGACTAACTTTTATTTCTCCATCCATGAAATTATAGATTTCTCTTTCTAGGTTTTTGATGCCTGTTAATTCAATAATCTTTTGAGCAAGTTTTTGATTGGAGGAACCAGAAAGTAAACGCATGTTTTAATTATTATAGTTTTTTAAAGCATAGCCAATATTTTGTAATTTATCAAGATATTGTAGGGATTTGATCAGTTTCTAAAATGTTAGATGTTTTCTAGACATTTTATGCTATGTTTTCTAAAAAGACTCTAGTTAGAAGTATGAGAAAAGAGCTATTAAAACGAATTTTTGTTAATGATATTATAGAAGATGAGATGTTTGTTCTGGAAGACCTCCAGATCATCAGTAGGCTTTTAAATGTTTTGAGGCTTAGAATAAATGATGAAATCATTTTGTTTAATCATACAACAAAAGAATGGTGTGCAAAAATTACTAGCATACATAAAAAACAGATAATATTTGAAACTACTCTTTTGCCAGCAAAATTAGAAAACAAGATCGAAGTCACTTTAGCTTTTTCACCAATAAAACAAGAGAGAATAAGGTTTCTTCTAGAAAAATGTACGGAGATAGGAGTAGTAAAATTTATTCCACTAATTTTTGATCGAACAATAGTGAGAGATACAAATAAGGAAAAATTACTAGATTACATTATAAGCGCTTGTGAACAGAGCGGTAGAGTTTCAATCCCAGAAATCACAGATAATCTTAATATTGCTCAGTTTTTGAGCCAATATCAGAAAACAAGAATTATTTTCTGTAATGAAAAAGAAAGTGATTTTCTGATAAATAAAGTTATAATAAAAGAAGATACTATTATTGTCGTTGGCCCCGAAGGTGGTGTTACAGATCAAGAAAGAAGTTTGTTTGAATCTGCACAAAATGTTGTTTCTGTTTCTTTAGGAAAAAATATATTGCGCGCTGAAACAGCTGCTATTTTCTCTGTGGGTTATTTTGCAGCGTTACAAATTTAGATATAGCATGAGTATACATCAGCAACTTTTAGATATTATTGAGCACAAACCTGACCAAATAGAAGCGTGGTTTGAAAGAAAATATTTGCTATCTAGGCCATTGTTTTATACTTCTGTCGACATACGAGACTCTGGGGATAAAATTGTACCTGTTGATACTAATGTATTTCCAGCGGGCTTTAATAATATCTCTAGTAACACTTTTGAAAGAGCGCAGAAAGACATTAATTTGTTCCTTGAGTTTTTTTCAGAGAACAAAAAAGTTCTTATCCTACAAGAAAATATAGATAGAAATCCTTTCTATACTAAAAATATAGAAGTAATAAGTCAGCTAATAGAAAGTACTGATAGAAAGGTTGCTGTGGCTAAAATAGAAGACATAGAAAACAAAGATAGCAAAATAAGTTTTAATGAATTTTGTCCTGATGTTATTGTCTTAAATCACGATCTAACATCTGGTATTCCAGATGTTCTGAAAGAATGTGTACAACCAATAGTGCCTAATCCAAATTTAGGATGGTTTAATAGGAAAAAATCAAATCATTTTTTGATTTACAATAAGATTGCTGGAGAGTTTTGTGAAGAATTTGGTCTTAATAAATTCTTTTTATCAGCAGAATTTTATGAGTGTTCTTTAGTGGATTTTATGAATCAAAAAGGACTAGGATGTATAGCAAACAAAGTTGATAAAATGATGTTTTCGCTAACAAAAGAATATGAAAAACATGGCATTAAAGATCAGCCATATGCTTTTGTAAAATCTGATAAAGGCACCTATGGTATGGGTATTACAACACTAAAAAGCGGCGAAGAGGTTTATCAAATGAATCGTTCTCTCAGAAAAAAAATGGGAGTAATTAAGTCTGGGGTTCAAAATAGTTGTGTATTAATTCAAGAAGGGATAAAAACAGCGAATACATATAAAGGATTTGTTGCTGAAAACATGATATATCTTATTTCTGGTAATGTGGTTGATTCAATGATCAGAGTGCATAAAGAAAGAGGAATTTTTGAAAGTTTAAATAGACAAGGTGCTGAGTTTTTTAGTATTAGTGATGTAGAGCCAGGTGACTATGAAGGAAAGATAAGGTGTTATAACTTGGTTGCAAGATTAGCAGCTTTGGCTGCGTCTTTAGAATAAACAGCGTTTTTCCAGTTTTATTTATTGTGAAAATGCTGTAAACTAATATGATTAATTTTATTTAAGTAAAGCAATATATGGCAAAGGAAGAGTTAATAGAATTCAAAGGAAAAGTAGTTGAAGTGCTACCAAACGCAATGTTTAGAGTGGTGCTAGAAAATGAGCATAAAGTTATAGCTCATACTTCGGGTAGAATGAGAAAAAATAGAATTCGTATTCTGGCAGGTGATGAAGTGTTAGTTGAAATGACACCGTATGACCTTACAAAGGCAAGGATTATTCATAGATATAAATAATTACTATGTCGATAAAATTAATTCTAGCATCATCTTCGCCATCTAGGCTGTCTCTTTTAAAAGATATAGATATTATACCTGATCAGGTTGTTTCACCAGATATAGACGAAACAGCAAAAAAAGGAGAAGTTCCAAAAAGATACTGTTTTAGAGTCGCAGAAGAAAAATTTGCCGCTGCACAAAACATGATTTCAAAAGATCGGGCAATATTAATTACTGCAGATACGATATCAGCATGCGGTAGAAGAATGTTAAATAAACCTGATAATGATGAGCAAGTGAGAGCGCATTTACGATTGTTATCTGGACGTAGACATGTTGTCTATACTACGATTTTCTGTGGAATAATCGAGAACAATATCTCTGAGAGAGTTCTTAATAGAACTGTCAAAACAACAGTTACTTTTAAGCGTCTTACTGATAAAGAAATAGAGTATTTGGTATCAAGTAAGCAAGGTATAGGTAAGTGTGGTGGATGTCAGATTGCAAAATTAGGTGGTAGGTTTGTTCAATTTATTAGCGGATCTTTTTCTAACGTTATCGGTCTTCCGCAACATGATATATATCAAATGTTAAGCTCTCTTGGATATAATAAAATGAACTGTATAAGCTAGATCTTGGTTTTGTATCGATGATATTCGTTGCGGATTTTATACAACTACAAAAGCCAAGTTAACTTAAAAATATTTTCTTTATTGCAAACTACAAATAGTTCTGTATTTTTTTTAATTTACAAATTAATAGCTTAGAATGTTTTACAATTATTTAATAATAATGATTTTTATGTGTTTAAGTACAATCGGTGCATCTGTCAGTGCGCATGTTGATAATTATCAAGAGGTTATTAAAACCTACGGTAACGATAACCTTGCCGATAAGCCTCCTTTTCAAGGGGGGTATATTAATTTTGGTTATTGGAAAAATATACCAACAGAAGATAATAGTAAAATAAGCCAAAATGAACGTGTTCAAGCATCTTTTAATTTATACAAGTTAATTATAGATAAACTAAATATACAACAAAGTGACAATGTATTAGAAGTCGGTTGTGGACAGGGTTATGGTAGTGCGTATGTGGCAACAGAATATAAACCACATAAAATTAATGGCATAGATATTTCCCCTTATCAAATTGAAAGAGCAAAACATTTGCACAGTTCCATACTTGAACAGTATCATGGGCTTGAATTTCAAACATCACCTGCAGATGCTCTAAAAAAGCCAAATAATTACTATGATAAAATTTACTCTGTGGAAGCTGCTCAGTATTTTCCTTCAATGAATAATTTTGCAAAAGAGATGCATAGGATTCTAAAAACAGATGGTGTAATCGTATTTACTACACTTTTTTCAACTGATGTAAATGGGTATGGTGCGGCAAAAAAACTCCTACCAACGGTAGAACAAAATATTGATAGGCTTATTCCAGTTAATGATGTGAGACAGGCTTTCATTAACAATGGATTTATAGAAATAGAGACAGAAAGAATTGGGCAGCATGTTTTTAAAGGATTTGATCTCTGGATTTCACAAGTTGAAGATGCTCCTTGGGGGCGGAATTTTTATAAGCTATACAAAAGTAAGAACATTAATTATTATGTTTTATCTTTTAAAAAAGTTAGATAGTGCTATATTCTAGCAAGAGCATTTAGCTCTTTGCTTTTACTTATTTTCTATTATAGATGTTTAGGGTATTCAAAGTATTACAAGGAAAAATTGAGCAACATACAAACTATTACCAATATATAGCGTATGGCATTGTTTCATTTCTTGGGTGTATAATCTTTTATTTCGTTAATCCTGTTGTAGTCGCTCCAGGACAATATGAAAATTTTTATATAAGACTTATTGCTGCTCTACTGTCTTTTTTCCTAATAATCTCAAGCTATTGGCCAAAATCTTTAAGAAGTTTGCTACCATGGTATTGGTACATTACACTTACATATAATTTGTCTTTCTTTTTTACATTCATGTTATTACAAAACAAATGGTCTGTCGCCTGGCAAATGAACGAGCTCATGGCATTAACATTACTAATCGTTTTAACTGACATAATAGCATTTATTAGTATTGCTCTTATAGGAATTAGTTTGGCATTTTGTAGCTATTATATTGTTGGTAATCATTTCTATATCCCAGAAAATATAACTTCTCTCATTACAAGTTATTTAACAATATTAATTTTCTGTGTTTTATTCAATTACCGGAAAGATAAATTTTATCTTGAAAAATTCAAATTTCAGACGAAGATTCAGGCTTTAAATAAATCGCTTGAACAAAAGGTGCTAGAGAGGACTGTTGAGTTAAATAATGCATTAAAGGTGAAGACGGAGTTTTTAAATAATATTAGTCATGAGGTTAGAACACCAGTATCAGAGTTTAGTGTTGCAGCTAGTAATTTGAAAGATTGTTGGCACGAGCTAGATAAAGAACAACGCTTCAGTATGGTTGATCTTATAGCAAGATCTGCAGAGCGTTTAAAAAACATTACCATGCATTTGGTAAGTGCTACAGAACTGCAAGATGCTCCAAAGATTTTAAATTTGCAAAGAACTAATCTTGTTGAATTAATTAATGCTTTTCTTGATGAAGCTTCTGTCTATACCAAAGAAAAAAACATCAAGATCATATTTGATGAAAGATTTAATAAAACTATTTATGTAAATGTAGATATTGAGGCAATTACTCAGGTAATTCGTCATCTTATAAAGAATGCGGTGAAATATTCTCCACAAGATTCTGCCATTAGAATAAAAATTACAGATGATAAAGATGTACAGATCTTAATTAGTGATGAAGGTGTTGGCATTCCAGAAAAAGAACTTAAAAGTATTTTTGAACCATTCACGCAAAGTAGTAGAACCAATACAGGTGCAGGTGGTGCAGGGCTTGGTCTTGATATTGCAAGAAAAGTGATAGAAGCACATAATGGCAAAATATGGGCTAAAAATAATAAAACGAAAGGTGCTAGCTTTGTAATAAACTTACCAATCATGCAAGCAGCAAGTAAAGCATTGAAAGAAAAAGATTTTAGGTTTGTGTCAAAGATACCGAAAACAGTTTTAATTGTTGATGATGAGGAATTGGTTTTACAAGCCCTCGAAATAGGTTTAATGGCTCGTGCAAAAACCAAAGTATTTTCGGCATTAAATGGCTATGAAGGGATTAAAATTTTAGAAAAAGAAAGAGAAAAAATTGATGCAGTTGTGCTTGATATCATGATGCCAGGAATTAACGGCATTGAAGTATTGAAGATCATTAAGCAAAAATGGCCAGATTTAAAAGTGATTATACACTCAGGTGTAGCTTTGAAAGAAGAGCAAAACCAGGTTCTGTCGCTTGGTGCTATAGCTTTTCTAAGCAAGCCATATAAAGTTGAAAAATTATTGGAAGTATTAGATCAATAGTTATTAAGAATATTCACTTGCGTTAATATAGTCTCAGATGGTATAAAAAAAGAAGTTTGAGTCTGAGCGATATATAGAGCTCAAGGTAAACATATAGTAATATTATTAGATATAATCAGAGATAACTATGGCTGGACATTCAAAGTTTAAAAATATAATGCATCGTAAAGGAGCCCAAGATGCAAAAAGAGCAAAGAATTTTACTAAGCTAGTTAAAGAAATAACGGTTGCGGTAAAATCTTGTGGAGAAGATATTGAGTTTAATCCGCGATTAAGGACAGCTATTGCAACTGCAAAAGTACAAAATTTGCCTAAAGATCGTATTGAGGCAGCAATAAAGAAAGCTGCTAATCCTCAACAAGGTGATAATTTTGAAGAAATAAGATATGAATGCTATGCCCCTGGCGGAGTTGCTTTGGTTGTTGAAACAGTAACTGACAATAGAAATAGAACAGCTGGTGAAGTGAAAGCTATTTTAAGTAAGGCCGGAGGAAATTTAGCAGAACCAGGCAGTGTGCTTTATATGTTTGATCATGTTGGTGAGATATTCTTTAAAGCTAGCGCAGCATCTGCTGATACAATGTTGGATTCTGCGATTGAAAGTGGCGCTGAAGATTGTGAATCTACAGAAGAAGGCCATGTCATTGTTTGTAAAAGTGATGATTTCCATGAAGTAAGAAATAATTTATCAAAAAAATATGGCGAACCAGAATATGCTAAAATTACTTGGAAACCGCAAACAGTTATTGAAATTAGTAGCGATGAGCACAAAGAAAAACTAATGAAAATAATAGATATGCTTGAAGATAATGATGATGTTCAAGATGTATACACTAATAGTAACATAGATGAAATAAGTGACAAGTAGCATTATTTTAGGTATAGACCCGGGGTTATTGAACACTGGTTGGGGAGTGATAAAAAAAGATGGTAGTTTTTTATCTTATATTGCTTCGGGAACTATAGTGACAAAAAGTGCAGAGGATATGTCGCATAGATTGTGTAAGATTAGTTCTGAGCTAGAAACAGTCATTAATCTATATAAACCGATAGAATGTGCAATCGAAGAAACTTTTGTCAATAAAAACCCAATGTTGTCATTAAAGTTAGGGTATGCAAAGGGAGTCGCAATATTAGCAGCTGGGAAGAGTAATGTAAGTGTTTTTGAATATGCTCCAAGATTGGTAAAAAAATCTTTAGTTGGCAGTGGCAGTGCAGAAAAAAATCAAATTTTTTATATGGTCAAGCAACTTATGCCTTTAGCAAAAATAGCTAACGATCATGAAAGTGATGCGCTTGCGATAGCAATATGTCATTCTCATATGAAAAATAGTTATATTAGATGAAAGAGAAAATTAGAATAAAACTAGAAATTCTTGAACCAAGTATTTTAGAAATTACAGATGTGAGTAGTCAGCATAAAGGTCATAGCGGATGGCGTGATGGTGGAGAAACGCATTTTGAGATAGTTATTGCATCTAAAAGATTTGATAATTTATCTAGAGTAGAGCGTTATAAACTTATTTATAAAATTCTTGAGAAAGAAATGAAAATAATTCATGCATTGCAAATGTCTTTTTCGTAGTTTCTATAAAACTTCGTCTTGTTGACTTACAAGATAAAAGAAGATAAGAGTGTCATGCTATTAGAGTAATAATTAGAGACAAAATGATATTTGAAGTTTCTGAAGAGTCTTTTAAAATATTCGTAGACGATAAGCATATTATCATCAATATAAGAACTAGCAGTCGTGCACGTAATATTAGTCTCAAAATAAATATTACAGGGCAAGCAGAGTTAGTGTTGCCTAGCAAAGTTAGTTTTAATAGGGCGCGGCCATTTTTAATAGAGAAATTGCCTTGGCTAGTAACGCATTTGGCAGCGATAGAAACAAATAGTAATCAGGGACAATCTGAAATACCTATTTTTGGTGTAATGCACAAGATTAAATATGTTATATCTAAAAAAAGATATGTCCAACAGTTTGATGAGATTATAGAAGTTGGCAGTTATCCAGAATTCAAAGAAATAACCTTAATCAGATACTTAAAAAAAATACTATTGGAAGAAATTACAAAATTGGTGAAAGTCAATTCATTTGTTCACAATTTAAGTTATAAAAGCATACGTTTGAGTAGAGGAGTGTCGACATGGGGCAGCTGTTCGAGAGATGGTAAATTATCTTTTAATTGGCGACTAGTATTTGCATCTAGAAATGTCTTGGAGTATTTAGTAGCTCATGAGATGGCACATTTAAAAGAAAGAAATCATGGCCCAGGTTTTTGGCGTCTGGCCAACATAATATATCCTGAAAGTTATATGGCTAGGCAGTGGCTAAAAAAAGAAGGAAGATTCTTATATGGAATCCTACAAAATCATAGATGACAACCACATTAAGCTTTTTTAAGATGTCTTGACTAGTAATTATAGGTGATATAGAGTAATAATAAATAATTTGAGATAAAATATGGAGTTAGCTAGCAGATTTAAACGTTGGGTAGCAGCAATAATTGACAATTTGATAAGTATTGTGATCATGTTTATCATAGCGTTTTTCGTTGCCTTTATAGAGATGTATAGTCGAAATTGGGTTAATATAGATAATATTGAAAATGATCCGGTTTATTTGATAAAATCAAGTGTTATAAGCATGATTGTTTTAATGATTTATTTTGCTTTCTTTGAATCATCAAAGCATAGTGCTACGCCAGGAAAAATGATCTTTAAAATACGAGTTCTAACAAAAGACAATCACAAACTAAAATTTTGGCAGTCATGCGTTAGATTCTGGTTATTACAGGTTCCATTTATTCCTTATACAATTTCAGGTTATTTTTTGATTCCGTATCAGTTAATCATAACTACAATACTAGTATTAATCTGGTTTGGACCTGTTTATTTTACCAAAGAAAGAAAGTGTGTGCATGACATACTTAGCGGAACCAAAGTTGTCAAAGTAGCCAAGAAATAGTTATTTTTATAAGTCATATCTGATCTGAAGCAAATAAGATATAATGTTTTAGCAAAGAAAAAACCCATTACTTTTTCAAGTAATGGGCGAGGGGTAAAGCTACAATAATCAATAAATTAATGTTTGTCAACTTTTAATTTAAGAAATTAAATACAAGAAATAATAAATAATATAAAAATGCTTGTTAGCTATCGCATAAAGACTATTATATAGGAGTTGTGGTGAGGGGAATTAAGGCTAGCTTGGCTAGCCTTTTTATTTTGAACTTAGAAATTGCAGTTTAGTTTTCGATATAATTGTACATTTTTTTTGTGCTCAGGCAGATTTGAAGCAAAAGCATGATTACCGTTACAATCATTGACGACAAAATATAAATAATTTGTACTGATTGGCTTAGATACAGCTTTTAAAGATTCAATACCAGGATTTGCGATAGGTGATGGTGGTAACCCAGCTGTATAATAGGTATTCCAAGGAGAGTTCAGCGCCAGATCTTTTGTAAATAGATTGCGCTCTAGTTTATATTGGCCTTTGGTAATAGCATAAATTACTGTTGGATCTGCTTGTAACTTCATTCCTTTTTTGAGTCTATTTAGAAAAACAGAAGCGATCTTTTTACGATCTTCATTACTTTTTGCTTCTTTTTCAACTATTGATGCTAAAATAATAAGATCATTTTTTGTTTTTAGGTGTGGGTTTTGTACTCTATCTTTCCATAACATATCTACACTAGTATCCATTGCTTTTCTTATCCTGGATAACAGGAGTTGTTTTTGTTCACCTCTGGTAAAATAATATGTTTCTGGTAAAAAAGAGCCTTCAGTAAAATTTTGAGTATTTAATATAGTACCAGAAAGCATTATTTGACTATCAATAATCTTAATAATCTCAGTGGAGGTAAGGCCTTCAGGAATAGATATTTTATAAAAAACAACGTCTCCAGATTGCATCTTGTTTATGATATGGAATATAGAAGCATGTTTTGTAAAAATATATTCTCCCGCTTTTAAAGTTTTAAAATAATTGGCTATTTTTGCAGGTATCAGAAATAATAGGTTATTATATACAATATTCTCTTTTTCAAGGGTTTCAGATGCTTTTACAAGAGATCCGTGTTGTATTATAACAGAACTATCGCCTTTGAAAGGTCCAGGAAAAAATAAGATAGTAAGCAAGAATATTGCTAGTAATAAAAATATCCTCATACTAGGTAAGATTTAAACTTGTTTGAATATTAGTGTAGCATTAGTTCCACCAAAGCCAAATGAATTACTCATTACAGCTTTAACTTTTTTCTCTTTTGCTTTATGAGGAATTAAATCAATCTTACAGTCTTCAGGTGGATTGTATAAATTTAGTGTTGGAGGCAAAATACCTTCTTGTATTGCTTTAATTGCTAGAATAGCTTCAACACTACCTGCTGCACCAAGCAAATGCCCAATAGAAGACTTAGTTGATGACATAGATACAGATTTTATACTGTTTTCAAACAATTTTTGTACAGACCTCATTTCTATTTCATCTCCCATAGGTGTAGATGTGCCGTGTGCGTTTACGTAACCAATATCTTCAGTACTTAGTCCTGATTTTGCTAATGCCATTTGCATCGCACGATATCCACCTTTTCCTTCTGGATGTGGAGAAGTAATATGATAGCCATCACCACTTAGACCGTATCCTACAATTTCACCGTATATTTTAGCACCACGTTTCTTTGCGTGTTCATATTCTTCTAAAACTACTATTCCAGCTCCTTCTCCCATTACGAAACCATCTCTGTCTTTATCCCAAGGACGAGAAGCTAGTTCAGGAGTGTCGTTAAAGCTAGTAGATAAAGCGCGTGCAGAAGCAAATCCTGCAACAGCAAGTTCACATATTGCAGCCTCAGTACCACCAGCAACCATGACATCAGCGTCGCCCAGCTCAATTATGCGTGCAGCATCTCCGATAGCATGTGCACCAGTAGAGCACGCAGTTACAACTGCATGATTTGGACCTTGAAAGCCGTATTTTATGGAAATATGACCTGACACAAGATTAATTAAACTTGATGGAATGAAGAATGGACTAATTCTACGAGGACCTTTCTCATAAAGCACAATAGATGAATCATGAATAGTTTTTATGCCACCAATTCCTGATCCAATTAGTACACCTGTTCTCTCTAAAGAGTGATCATCAGAAGGTGTCCAGTTAGCATCTTGAATTGCTTGGGTTGCAGCAGCAATACCGTAAACGATAAACAAATCCATTTTACGCATGTCTTTCTCAGATACGTAGTCTTCAGATTTGAAGTTTTTTGATATTTCGCCTGCTATTTTACAAGATAAATTTTCAGGGTCAAATCTTTCGATTCTTTTAATTCCAGATTTTGAATGTATTATTGCATTCCAAGAGTCTTCGACTCCACTACCTAAAGGGGTTACTGCCCCAAGTCCTGTAACTACAACCCGTCTTTTCATGTAATAGATGATTTAGTTTTTGCCTTTAGAATGTGTTTCTACATATTTAATTGCATCAGCAATAGTCTGAATTTTTTCAGCTTGATCATCAGGAATTTCAATACCAAATTCGTCTTCAAAAGCCATAATTAACTCAACTTGATCTAGGCTATCTGCGCCTAAGTCTTCAACAAATCTTGAATCTGGTGTAATACGTGATTCATCTGTTTCTAGATTCTTGGCAACAGTTTTTTTAATACGTGCAGCTATATCACTCATGATCGTAAACCTCTTTAGTTTAGAATTTTAAAATAAGTATTATGTTTTTAACATATAAAGCGTTAAAATGCTAGTAAAACTAGCAAAAAAAATTAAACCATAAGCAATCCACCATTTACATGAATAGTTTGACCCGTAATATACTTAGCTTCGTTGCTTGCTAGGAAAGCAACGGTTGCTGCAATATCAGCAGATTTACCCATAGTCTTGGCAGGAATGTTTTGTAAAATAACTTCTTTTTGTTTTTCATTTAAGACATCTGTCATGTTTGTCTCGATAAATCCAGGAGCTACACAGTTTACTGTGATGTTCTTTGAGGCAACTTCTTTAGCTAGTGCCTTAGACATACCAATCATTCCTGCTTTAGAGGCACAGTAATTGATTTGACCAGGGTTTCCACTAGATGCTACAACAGAAGCAATGTTTATTATTCTTCCACCTGTTCTTAACATGTGTCTTAATACATTACGATTTAGGATAAAGGTAGATCTCAGATTTACGTTTAATACAATGTCCCAATCTTCGTTTTTCATTCGCATAGCTAATGTATCACGTGTAATTCCAGCATTACATACTAAAATATCAATGCCTTCCATTAACTCAATTGCTTTGCTTATTAGTGATTCTACTTCTTCGGTGTTACCAAGGTTGCAAGTAATTTTATGTACATTGTTTCCTAGCTCTTTTGACAATGAATCTAGTTTTTCTTCATTGGTTCCTGAAATAGACACAACCGCGCCTTGCGCATGGAGATGTCTCGCAATGTCAGCACCAATACCACCGGTTGCACCAGTAACCAATGCTTTTTTTCCTTTTAGACTAAACATCAGCTTCTACTACTGCTACTGCTGTTTCTTTTTCAGAACTCTCTTCTGATAGGCTTGAAGAGTTTTTTCTAATAAGACTCTCTAGTTCATCGGAAATCTTTGGATTTGTATGTAAGAACTCTTTTACATTCTCTTTGCCTTGTCCAAGCTTATTACCTTTATAAGCAAACCAGGCGCCAGACTTTTCAATTATCCCTAATTTTACCCCTAGATCGATAATCTCACCTTCTTTTGAAATGCCTCTACCATACATGATATCAAAAGAGGCTGTTTTGAAAGGAGGGGCTACTTTATTTTTAACAACTTTCACTTTTGTTTCGCTTCCAATTGTTTCTTCTTTGTCTTTTATTGACGAAACTTTTCTAATGTCCATACGAA
Source organism: Rickettsiales bacterium (assembly GCA_018062985.1). Lineage (GTDB taxonomy): Bacteria > Pseudomonadota > Alphaproteobacteria > Rickettsiales > JABSSG01 > JAGORE01. Next base: position 28,281 of record JAGORE010000012.1, read on the forward strand.
TTGAGGCATAGAATTTTAAAGCATTACCACCAGTTGTGGTTTCAGGATTCCCAAACATCACGCCAATTTTCATACGTATTTGGTTGATAAATATCACCATACAATTAGTACGAGAGATTGATCCAGTTAATTTTCTTAATGCCTGGCTCATTAGACGTGCTTGTAATCCCATATGAGAATCACCCATCTCACCTTCAATTTCTGCTCTTGGCACAAGTGCAGCAACGCTATCTATGACCACCATGTCTATACCGCCTGATCTTACAAGTGTATCAGCAATTTCCAATGCTTGCTCTCCACTATCTGGTTGAGAGATGATCAACTTGTCAACGTTGACACCAAGTTTTTTAGCGTATGCTGGGTCTAAAGCATGTTCTGCATCTATGAAAGCACATGTTCCACCTTTTTTCTGGCACTCTGCTATTGTGTGTAAAGTAAGCGTAGTTTTACCAGAGCTTTCAGGGCCATATATTTCTATAATTCTTCCTCTAGGAAGGCCGCCAACTCCAAGAGCGGAGTCTAAGCTTATAGAGCCAGTTGAGATTGTTTCAACTTTTATATCAAGCTTTTGTCCAAATCTCATGATTGAACCTTTTCCAAAGGTCTTTTCTATTTGGCTTAGCGCATTTTCTAAGGCTTGTGACTTATTATCAGACATGTTTCCTCATTAACTTTAATCAAACTGTATGTTACACTATAGCAGTGAAAATTAGCTTCACAAGTATTTTTTAAAAGTCATAAATTAATTACATTAATGACAAAATAGAGTGAATAGAGCATGGGTTTTAAGAGTATGTTAGATACTTATTTGTCTATAGTGATTATGTATTTTTGCAGCGATTTAAAATTATTGCTGCAGCTTTTTTAGAAGGTAAAATATTGTCTTTATTTGAAAGTATTCTTAGGATTTTTTTATAATCCTTATGTTGTTTGGATATAAATTTAGGGAAAAACAGCTTTTTAAGACCAGCGCTAATTTTATCAGCAACACAATTTTCTTGAATATATTCAGGAATTACTTCTTTATTTAATAAGATATTTGTTAAGCTAGCAAATCTTAGATTTTTTAAAATTTGAAAAACATATTTTACTATTAGAGATGTTATAAAATTCACCTTATAAGCAACTAACATAGGCACACTAGCAAAAGTTAATTCCAAACTGCTTGTGCCAGATTTTACAATTGCAGCATCAAAGGATTTCAGAAGTTTAATTCGTTCGGTTTCACTAAGTTGGAATATTGGTATTATTTTTGTGTTGCACTTAATCTCTTTTGCTTTAGCTTTGATTAATTTTGTTAAAGATTCTGAGGTTGTAGGAAATATTGCTGTAATATTTTTGTCTGATTCCAAAAACTGATTAATGCTTTCAATGAATATAGGTAATAAAGTTTGCACTTCTGATTTACGGCTTCCTGCCATTATACCAAGAATCTTTGATTTTGGGTCTATATCATATTGTTTTTTTATAGCCAGTTTATTAACTTTTATATCCCAGCCATCTTCGGAAATTGGATGGCCAATATATTCGCATGAAAGATTAGTATTTTTATAATACTTGGGCTCAAAAGGTAAGATTGATAGCAAGAGGTCGTAGTATTTAGCAATAAAATTTACCCTTTCTTTTTTGTATGCCCACACAGATGGAGATACGTAATGTACAAATTGAGTCTTTTTAGGTTTGTTGATATGTTTTATAACCCGAAAACAAAATCCTGGAGAATCAATGGTAATGACAATATTTGGTTGAAATAAGTTTGCCATTGTCGCGGTATGTAAGATTAATTTGTAGATTTTAAATATATGAGGAATTATCTCGACAAAGCCCATTAAAGAAATTTGTGCTATAGGAAATAATGACTTTAGCCCTTCTTTTTCCATTAAGTGACCACCAACGCCACAAAAGTCAATACGTTCTTTTGATTGTGCTTTTAGCTCTCTCATGAGCTTCGCTCCCAATCTATCTCCAGAAGCTTCTCCGGCAATAATAAAAATTTTTAAAGCCACTCTTATATACTCTGTTCTAGAGAATTCTTGATTTCGGCACTTATAATTTTTGTATCAGTATGTGTATTGCTAGCTCCTTGTGCTATAGATCCATTACCACCACCTTTAATATCAAATTTATCGGCCACAAACTTAAATAAAGCATTAGCACCGATAGTTGATTGAATAGCGTCTCCAGAGCCAATCAAGCAAGATAACTGATCATTGCTGGAGTCGTATATCACTAACAAGGTATGTGTATTATTCTTCATAAAAGACATAACGCCATTTCTGAGATTTTTTATATCTAGATCTTTAGTAAATACTTCTAAAAATTCTATGTTGTGAATTTTAATTTTAGGTACGGTGTTTAGTTTTTCTATTAAAGCAGTTTCTTTAAGTTTTAATATCTGATTTGCAGAAGCTTTGTTTTCATCTAATAAGCTTGAGATTTTAGCATCAAGATCATCGTTTGTTGTTTTTAGTTTTTCTGATATAGATTTTAGTTTTTTATTTTCATCTTGTGCTAATTTCAGAGAATGAAGACCGGTTATGGCCTCAATTCTCCTAATACCAGCAGCTATTGCTGATTCGGAGACAATTTTAAATTGTCCTATTTCGCCTAAAGAATTAACGTGAGTTCCGCCGCATAGTTCTACAGAATGTTTTGTGTCTGTTTCGCAAATCGAAATCACTCTTACTTGTTTGTCGTATTTTTCGCCAAACAATGCAACTGCACCTTTACTTAGAGCAGAATCTTTGTCTATTATTTCGGAGTTTGTAGGGATGTTTTTAACGATCAGAGCATTAATGTTTGTTTCTATTTTATCTAGAGTGTGTCTCGGTATAGCGCTGGTGTAATTAAAATCAAATCTCAGTTTTGAAGGTAGTACTAAGGATCCCTTCTGGGTAACTTGTTCCCCAAGCTCTGCTCTTAATGCTGCATGCAAGAGATGTGTAGCTGTGTGGTTGCGTTTTATATCTTCGCGATGCGCTTTGTTGATCTGCATATCTAAGACATCAGATTCTTTGACAACGCCACTTTGTAACTCACAAACATGTACGTGTAGGCCTGGGATTGGGCTTATAGTATCCAAAATTTCGATTTTGCAATTGTTTCCCATGGTTGCAAACCCTTTGTCCCCTACTTGTCCTCCAGACTCGCTATAAAAAGGAGTTTGGTTGGTGATCATAAAGAACTGAGCCTTATTATCAATAAACTTACGTATCTGCTCTCCTTGAATTAGAGCTATTACTTGTCCATGCCCTTCGCTTTCATGATAACCAATGAATTCTGTTGGTCCACTTTTTTCTAGTATAGTAAACCATAGCTTTTCAATAGATTTAGTACCAGATCCACTCCAAGCCTGTCTTGCTCTGGTTTTTTGTTCTGCCATATGTTCATCAAAAGATTTCATATCAACGCCGATATTCTTGTCTTTTAAAATATCTGCGGTTAAATCCACAGGAAAGCCGTAAGTGTCATGTAATTTGAATGCCACTTCTCCAGGAAGAGTAGCGTCATGTGTTAGCTGTTCTACTGCCTTGTCTAAAATTATTAGGCCTTTGTCGAGTGTATTACGAAAAGCTTCTTCTTCATTTTTCAGAATTTCGCTTATAAATTTGTGATTTCTGATTAATTCAGGATAATGCTCGCCCATTTCGCCAATTAATATTGGTAATAGTTTGTGCAATAGAGCATCGTTATAATTCAAGAGATTTATATGCCTTACAGCTCTTCTAAGAATTCTGCGTAGTACATAGCCTCTACCCTCATTTGATGGGATGAGGCCGTCTGCTATTAAGAAAGAACAGCTTCTTAGATGATCTGCGATTACTTTGAAAGATGCTGCGTTTTTACTGTTTTCTTTTATTTCTGTAATATCACTAGCACATTTTATAATATTTCTGAAAATATCAATGTCATAATTATTGTGCACATTTTGTAGCACTGCTGTGAGTCTTTCAAGTCCGATGCCAGTATCTATAGATTTTGTTTTTAACGGGATATTTTTGCCATCAGGAAGCATTTCTGATTCCATAAATACAATATTCCATATTTCTGTGAATCTATCTCCATCTGCATCTTTTGTACCAGGTAAGCCACCAAAAATAGCTTCTCCGTGATCGTAAAATATTTCAGTGCACGGACCGCATGGCCCTGTGTTGCCCATGGACCAAAAATTATCATTTGTAGCAATTTTGATAATACGGCTTTTGTCTTTCAATATTTTTTGCCAGCAGTTATACGCCTCTTGATCTGTATGATATACAGTGACGTATAGTTTGTTTTCAGGGATAGACAGCTCTTTAGTAATGAAGTCCCAGGCATAGTTTATGGCTTCTTCCTTAAAATAATCTCCAAATGAAAAATTTCCTAGCATTTCAAAAAAGGTATGATGGCGTGCGGTGTGACCAACATTTTCTAAATCGTTGTGTTTCCCGCCAGCACGCACGCATTTCTGACTTGAGACAGCTCTTTTGAACTGTGCTTTTTCTTTTTCTAGAAAAATATCTTTAAACTGAACCATGCCTGCGTTAGTAAACATTAGGGTAGGGTCATTTTGTGGGATTAATGACGATGATGGGATAATTTGATGGTTATTTTTGTTAAAAAACCTCAAAAACTGGCTGCGAATTTCACTTAATGTGTGCATTTTAATTAAAAATTACTTTAATACTGTAGATACATTAGATATATTCCTATCAAAAGAGATGAAACTTATCAAACATTTTTATGAAGAAGGGGCGGATATTAATCTCATTAAGTGAAAGAAGTGAGTATATAGTAAACATAGAAGTGTATCTTGATAACGGTGTTGATATGCAAATATTACAAACGTTCGAGATACTCAAAGATAATATTGTCGAAAGTCTTGATGCGCTAGCAGCTCTTGTTTCTGGGTATACAGTAACAGTGATATTATCTGCTTATGAGGAAAAGTATAAAAAGATCTCTTTTTCTAATATAGGCACAGTAAACGTTTCCAAAAATTTAAAAAAGACCATTAAAAGATTTGAAGAAGATTACCAAGTTGTACATTCTTTACTTGTTAATAAACCAAACGAAATAATAAAATCTTGGAATTTTATCTTAGTTTTAGTTCCTTTTCATAAAATCACAGATCAAGTTCTGAGTGCTTTTATTGATAAAAGAATAAAGATCAAAAAAGTTTACCTCTATAGCCTAGTTAACCTTGATTTAATCAACAAAATACTAAATGCTGCACCCATCAAAATGGAAGTCGGTAAAGTTTTTGTTAAAATAGTCGCATCACACATAGGTAGATATCTACACATAGTAGTGTTTGTTAATAATTATATATATGATATTTCTCGACACGTGTTATCAAATTTAAAAGATAATGCAGAGGAAATAATATTTCAGATAAAGAACATAAAAAATACAATGTCGCTTT
>JAGORE010000019.1 GCA_018062985.1 Rickettsiales bacterium
TACTAGTTCACCTTGATTTAATCAACAAAATAATAAATGCTGCACACATCAAAAAGGAAGTCGGTAAAGTTTTTGTTAAAATAGTCGCATCACACATAGGTAGATATATACACATAGTAGTGTTTGTTAATAATTATATATATGATATTTCTCGACACGTGTTATCAAATTTAAAAGATAATGCAGAGGAAATAATATTTCAGATAAAGAACATAAAAAATACAATGTCGCTTTCTGACATTGATCAATCTAAGCAAATGGAATATCAGTACATATTGTTGAGTGATAATAATCAATTGAAACAAGTATTGTTTGAGAAATCTAGTGGTGTGTTTGAATTTTTCCATAACAAACCATCGTTTTCTGAAAACCTAGAAGATATCAGACCTGTTACAAACCTTGCTACTGTTAGACTAAGCTTATTAGCAACAAAGTTACTGCATTTTACAAGATTACAGAGACTATCTAAGCTTGGTTTTATTTGTAATAAGCTAATTGTAGGGATGTTAATAGCTTTTGTAGTTTTTTCTGCTTATGTAGCGATTCTTATAAATAAGTCGCATATAGCTTTGAGATCTTTAGCTAAGGAAGAATCGAGTTATGCACAAAAGCTTTCGAGTGAAGAGCGGGAACAGCAAGAGAAAATCAATAATCTCAATGATGATTCAAAAATACTTTTTTATAATCTAAAAAGTAATAAATACCCTCTTGAGTTACTTAATGTAATAAAAAAAGTTACAGAGTATCATTTAGTAATTACAAATATCAAATATATTCAAGCTGCGGATGAAAAAAAATTAGTTCTTGATATTCATCTTCCAAAAGAGTTGTCATCAAGAAACAAAGCTTTAGATAAAATTACAGATTTTTTTCAATATCTAAAACTTAACCTACCAGCTCATAATGAAATCAGATTTTATCGTAATACAATCCTAGAGGAGAGAAACGAAATAATTCCAGTACAAATTGTAATTGTTGATAAGAAAATATGAATATATTTCAGGATAAAATAAAAACTCAAAAAACAATGCTTGCTTATAAGATGATCGGTGTGTTTGTTTTTTTTGCTATTTTATTTTTTGAGGGCATTTTCTTTTATATAAAAACAAAAAATCAAAATCAACAGGCTTTAAATCTAGAAAGCAAGATGTCTTTTATTGAGACACAACGCAATAGGTTGATTTTCGAGAATAGTCTAGTTGTCAAAGCAGATGCAATGTATAACAACTCTTTGCTGAATAAGAGTTTTAATATTGAATCTTATGTATCTGATTTGAAACATCTTGTACAAAGCGTCTCAAATTACTATGGTTTATTTAATCCTGTAACAGTTACGGTTAGCTATAATAATGCGGTGGTTGGCTCAACTTATCTTGTGCCTGTTGATATCTCTATTAGTATGAGCAATATTTTTGATTACACGCCCTTGCGTTTAATATTTGTCTTGTTTAATAATACTCTGGGAACAATGAATTGTAATGGATTATCAATTAGTAGAGAGCATTCTGGTGGGGTATTTGAAAATTTAACCACTAATGGTTACTTATTTGCTTCGAAGATTAATATCCAATGGTTTGTTTTGCTAAAACCTAGAAAAAGTAACTTTCGAGAAACTTTTGTCATTCATTACCACAAAGTAAAAGATTTAGAGAAAATAGAGCATGCATATAACATGGCAACATGGGATGAGTCTTTCATGATTTTTCCTAATGACATAGATAAGCTGAGAGAGATGCAGCAGAGCATGAGATAAGATTTAACAAATTTATCACTATATTGTATTTTGGGGGTGTAACAATAGATAGGTAGCTTATGAGTATATCGATTAAAAAATTAGATGTTGCAGCAGAAGTGCACGCAGAAATTCAAGAATATAAGAAAGAGAACAATGGTGCAAGGCCTGGATCTTTTGAGGTGTTAAGTTCAATACCAGAGGGACTACAGCATTTTAGTTTTTTATTGAATGAGACACATAATCCTCTTGCTACGGCAAGTTATGGTGGTGGTGTTCATGCTACAGAAGCAAGACATATCGCTAAATATGATTTATGGGGAAAAAGAATTTTGGATAACAATCATCTAGCATGTTTTTTTGTGTTTGAAGATGATGCTCCAATTGGTTTCATTAATCTTGGACTGACAGGTAATACAGTTACAGATAATAAGCATGGGGAAGAAGTGATAGAATTTGGTGCATTTTTTGCAGATTCTACGTTTAACATACACTCTACTGATATCAATGATCATAGAACAATTAGTGATGCTGCTACTGCGCTTGCAGGTTATATAAAAGACGAGATGCAAAAAGGAAGTTTTGGTAAATACAGCTCTATTATGAGTACTTTTAGTAAAGATCATCCTTGGGCGAGTAGATATTTACCAGAAGTAATGACTTTAGTTACTAAAGATAATCATGAAGAAATTTTTGGCAAAGAGCCATTTAATGCCCAAAGATTTCAATTCAATGACAATAATAGTTTAGAAGAATGTAATCACTGGAATCCAGAAGGCATATGTGATAGTTGGACAGAGAAAGATATGTATGTACTAGGCTTCTATGGCCAAACTCTAGATCAAGAGTAATAACGATATTGTTGCCTTGATACTTTATGTTTTGAGGCAACAATATTTTATATGAAGATATTCTTCTATACCGTATTTAGATCCTTCGTATCCAAAGCCAGAATGTTTTGTCCCGCCAAAAGGAATTGTTTCGCTTGCTATAGCAAAATCATTTATGCCTATCATAGCGAATTCTAAATTCTTCATAGTGTTCCATATTATTTCGTTGTTGTTGCTGAAAAAATAAGCAGCCAGACCATAATTAGTATTGTTAGCAAATTGTATCATTTGGTCATAATCATTAAATTTGTATAATACAATTACAGGGCCAAATATTTCTTCTTTAGCAATTTTTATATCATATGTTGGCGATTCTAGGATTGTTAGGGGGTAGAAGCATTGACCTGATGGCTTCTTGCTCTGGTACAGTATTTTTGCGCCATGTGCTATAGCTTCAGTCACAAGATTCTCTATTTTTTGAACAGATTTTGTATTGATTAACGGCCCTTGGTTTTTGTTATCCAGACCTGGTGCTATTTCAAGTTTACTATAGTCATCTATAACTAGCTTTGAGAAGACATCAAAAACATCTTGGTGGACTATCACTCTGTTAACATTTGTACATGATTGGCCGGTATTACGAGATTTAGCTGCTACAAGACTCTCAGCTGCTTTTTGTATATCTGCATCTTGAAAAACTATAAATGGCGCGTTACCTCCTAGTTCTAAAGATAATTTCTTTAGTGAGGGAGCACATTGTTTATACAGTAATTTGCCTATTTCAGTTGATCCTGTAAAGCTTAATTTTCTGACAGTATTATTTTTACATAATATTTCTCCAATCATCTCTGGATTACCCACCAATACATTTAGCACACCGTTCGGTAAGCCAGCTTGTCTTGCTAATTCTGCAAGAGCAAGGGCTGTAAGAGGTGTTTCCTCAGAAGGTTTTAAAATAACAGTACAGCCTGCTGCGAGCGCTGGTGAAATTTTGCGTGTAATCATTGCAAAAGGGAAGTTCCATGGGGTTATTGCTGCAGTAACACCTATTGGTTCTTTTATGCCTATGTATTTATTAGTTCCATAATTATTAGGATATATGTCACCATGTATTCTTTTGGCTTCTTCGGCAAACCACTCTACAAATGCATTGCCATATTTAATTTCTTCTAAAGATTCTTTAAGTGGCTTACCTTGTTCGATCGTCATTATAGTAGCTATATCATCACGATTATCGTTGATAAGGTTGTGCCATGTTTTGAGAATTGAAGCTCTGGTATCAGCGGATGTATTTTTCCATAAATTAAAAGCTGATAACGAACCTGTAATTGCCTCTGATATCTCTATTTCATTAACCTCTGGTATAGAAGCAATAATATGGCCATCTGCAGGATTGCATATTTCTAAGTTTTGTCTTCCTAATTTACCCTGCCATTTACCATTAATAAAAGATGCTGTTTTTAAGAGATCTTTATTAATAATTAATTTGCTTAAAGTGTTATCCATTAATTTTTCCAATTTTTTTTTATACTTTAAATGTTTTCTATTCGTATAACAATATTTTAATAAACCTGGAATTTCTAATTTTAATTTTTTATTAATGTTTTTATGATTCAACTAATAATAGTTATAACACAAAGTTTAGATGCCAGAATATTCAGATAATCCAGCAGAGCAGTTTTTGCTAATCCATGAAGCGTTTAGTGAAATGATTAAACTGGCAGCTACAGTGCCGTCTGCTCTTCCAGTGTTTGTGAATGGTTTAGTTTTAGGTATATCAAAATTTGCTCATGATAATCTCGCAGAAAAGATTCCAGAGACTAAGGATCTAATAGAGATAGAGCGTTATGCTGAGCTGCAGCAAGAAAATATGTTTTCAGAAAGATTCAATGAGAATAAGCAACGGTTTATACGAGTTTGTCAAGTTCAGAAAGATTTGCTTATGAAGCAATGGCAGGCTGTTACTGAGAAGGATATTAAAAGTTTAATTTTAGCAAATAAAATAAAAGATAATAATTTAATGAGCCATATTATACGTCAAAGAGTAGCTAACAATGATTTTGAAGAACAAAAACTCATGCAAATAACAAGCGTTTTAGCTTTAACAGATACTCTAAGACTATTCTCTAACACTGCAGTAGCTGGTACATTATCTGGAGTATCTGAATATTCAGAATGTATAGGTTATTGTTTTGCAGAGAAAATGCACATGCTATCTCCTGCTGCTTTGAAAGTAATTGTCTCGTGTACAACAGAATTGCAGCAACTAGTCTTTGTCTCGCAGGTAGAAAATAATGTACAAAAATTGGGTCGAAAGGTTTCGGGCGCTATAGTAAATCAAGTCCAAGCATTGGCAGCATTAGCATCCTTTCCGTTATCCATACTGAAGCATACAATTGCTGGTGCATACGACGGACTTCATAGTGTAGATATACCAGAAGCAAAAAAATCTAAAGATGTTCTAAATATCGAAGAAATCATTAAAAAAATAGAGCAAAGCAAGAGTGAAGAATTGGAATATCAAAAAAAATCTAGAGTAGGTCAATTGCTGCACTCTCTTCAGAGTGCTAGAAAAAAAATGTATGATGTTTCACAAGAGAATATTGGTCAATTAAAAGAAGACTGGAATAGAGCTTATAGTGTAGCACTAGCTAAGTATGATAAAGCTGATAGAGAAGTTGTAAATAGTATGGCAAAATTACTAGAAAAAAATCCTAATAGAGCTTCTCGCGATGATCAATTTGAACTTGTTTTTAGACATTCCTCCAGCTTAGAGGAAAGAAGGTTGGTAGAAGAAAATTTAACTACTCTGATGTCAAAAAAAGAGAAAACTCAAGAAGATATAGAAAATATAGATGTTTGCAATAAGCTTTTACGCTTAGATAAGCTAAGACAATCGACTGATAGTGAAGCAAAAAAACAAGTTACAGAACTAGAACGAGAGCTTAAAGGAAAGAAAACTATAGAGCCTAAATTAGGTTATTATGATATTGCTAGAGCGACAATAACAGCTTCTTCTTTATTTGTTAAAGCAGAGGTTTATGCAGCCAGTAAAACAATAGCAAGTACTACAATGAGTGCCATTGGATCCTTGGCCAATAATCTTTGTAAAAAAGCACAAGATGTAACAAGAGTTTATAAAAAAAATGATATAGCAGTGCCAGTGCTTTCTAAACATACTGTGCGGCAAGTACGTGCTTGCCAGCATAAAGCTAGAAGGGGTATATGATTAACTTAAACCAGAATTTTGATTTTTTATATACAGCATTTTGTAATTCACCCACAAAAGGTCTGGCTATTTTTGAAAATTTACTTTTACCAGAAAATGATGGCGGAGTTAATGAAAATATAATTTCCCGTTTTATCAGTCTTAAAGATGAAAACGCTAAAAAGCAGTTGCTTTTTGATGGAATAGTGAAAGCTCTGAGAGATATTCGTAAAGCTGTATTAGAAAATACCGAAGCCTATATGATTATAGAACAAAGAATAGAAATGATAAGAGAAATAGTGGCTACGGATATGCTTATTGCGGAGGACAAATTAAAGTTAGGCAATATGAAGCTGTAAAAATAGAAAATGCAGAGCAAACATTAAAACTTTAAGAAAAACCTAGAAAAAATAAGCAAAAGTGCCCCTAAGCAGATTCAAAACAACATTTCTCAGATTTTTATTTGAGATTGTTGCGATAATAGAAAGTATATTCGACTTTTCTAGAATGCGTAGAAACCAAAATTACAAGTTCTAAGACTTGTTATTTAGCATGAACATCAAATAATCAAGAAGTTTTTGGTGATCATGACAATGTAGCTTTGGTTTGCAGTGAGCATATAAAGATTTGTTATATTCTTCATTGCCAAATAGAACAGGAAGGCAGCCAGAATTATAAGCCGTTTCCATATCTGTTGGAGAGTCTCCAATAAACCATATTTTATCTACTGGCGAGGATTTATGTTTTAATACCTCGTCTACGGTAATTTTTGAAGGTTTATCTTGTTCTAAATCTCCTGAGCCTATTATGACACCAAAGAATTTTCTCCAGCCCAAATCATCAATTTCTTTATTTAAGATACTGTTCTGTTTATTGCTTACAATAGCAACATAGACATTGTTCGTTCTAAGTAACTCTACAGTTTTGAGAGCATTGTCTAGAGGGGTGATCTGGTGTTGTACATCTTTATAGGCAGTTCTGTATGCTTCAGCTACTTCTTCAATAGAATATTCAGGAAAGTATTTAGGAATCGTATCTCTAATAGAGCGATGTATTCTAATTTTTGTTTCTGACAAAGGCCATGTAGGTTTATTAAATTTCCTGAGCGTAGCCTGTATGGCATAGTGTATTGGTTCCCATGCATCTACTAATGTGTTATCCCAATCAAAAATAGCAATATTAGGCAAAGAGATGTTGTGATGTGTATCGTATATTATCATTATTCCATATCCACAGTAGAAAGATCAATGTTGTTATGTACATTTAGTAATTTTAATTTTCTGTGTAAAGCAGATCTTTCCATACCAACAAATGTTGAAGTTTTAGAAATGTTATTATTAAAACGCACCATTTGTGCAGTTAAATATTTGCGTTCAAATAGTTCTCGTGCTTGCCTTAGTGGCATTGACATAATGTCAACATTCATTTCAAACAAGTTGTTACATTTTCCATTATTAATAATTTGGTTTGGTAACATTTCACTTGTTATAGTATGGCTGTTTTGTATGTGCGCATTAATTAATAACCACTCTATAACATTTTTAAGCTGCCTTACGTTTCCAGGCCACTCATATGATATTAGAATTTCTATTATTTTTGGTGTTAATTCTCTTTGAGATAAGTTTGAAACCTTCTCAAGGTGCGACATAAAATAGCTGCATAGTTCTGGAATATCTTCTCTTCTTTCTCTTAAAGACGGCATGGTGATAGAAACTGTGCTGAGCTTGTAGAAAAGTTCTTGTAGGAAATCACCTTTCTTTACAATGTTTTTTAGATCCATAGATGTTGAAGCTATGATTCTAAAGTTATTTTTATCAGAGTCTGATTGTTCTTTAACTAATTTAAGAATCTTATGCTGTATATGTAATGGAAGTTTACCAACCTCATTTATAAAGAGAGTTCCATTTTTTATTAGATCAATAAGCTTAAAGTTATCAAATAGATCTTTTTGTAAAGCATCATTTGACAATGTTGAGGCATTAATGGTTATAAAAGAAAACTTCTTTTGTTTTGAATTCTTGTGAATAATCTTTGCAAGCAACTCTTTTCCTGCACCTATCTCACCAGAAATTAAAATTCTACTGGAAGTAGGAGCAACTTTTTCAATAATAGACTTTACTTTTGAAATGGCATTGCTACTGCCGATGATTTCTGATCTTTTAATTATTTTCTTTCGAAGTTCTTTGTTTTCTTCTTTGAGTCTTGTTAGTTCACTTGTTCTTTTGACCTTAAGAATTAATTTATCCGGAGTAAAAGGTTTTTCCAGATAATCATACGCCCCTAATTTCATTGAATTGACGGCTGTTTCTATTGTGCCGTGGCCACTAATCATAATCACAGGAACATTTGGATGTGTTTTTGCTAATACTTCTAGTATGCCAAGACCATCCATGTTACTGCCCTCAAGCCAGATATCTAATAAAATTAAATGTGGACATGATTTGTCAACAATAGATAAAGCTTCGTCGCTATTAGCTGCACCAATACAATAAAAACCTTCTTCTGTTAAAATATCTATAATTAAATTTCTTATATCTTCTTCGTCATCTATAATAAGTACGGTGTTATTCTTCATTTCCTCTACTATCTAAGTTTAATGGTAATTCAATAATGACAATAGCTTTGTAAACTTTATCACTTTTGATTATAAGC
>JAGORE010000013.1 GCA_018062985.1 Rickettsiales bacterium
GTTTTAATGCGGTGTCTAATAAAGACGGAAAGAATTATGAGCGCTTAGAGTTTTTAGGTGATTCTGTGTTAATGCTTGTGATTACCGAGTTATTAGTACATGAGTTTTGTTTAGAAAACGAAGGAGATTTGGCTAAAAGGCGCTCTTTTCTGGTGTCAAAAGATATATTATCTGATATTGCACAACATTTAAATTTATCGCAGCACATTTTAATGTCTGATGATGAATGTAAATTTGGCGGTCGTCAAAATCTTAATATACTTGAAGATGTGCTAGAGGCAATTATAGGTGCGATGTATCTAGATGGAGGTCTTGAGGTATGTAAAAAATTTATTTCTACACATTGGGTCTCAAGTATTAGGTCTCATTTAGTACCCCCTATTGAAGTCAAAAGTGCATTACAAGAGTGGTCGCAGGAGCAAGGTAAGGGTATTCCTAAATATACTTTGTTTCATAAAGAAGGAGAAGATCATCGACCTATTTTTACTATAAAAGTAAGTTTGCCAGGAATGCCTTCTTTTTTAGGTAAAGGAGAGTCAAAAAAAATCGCTGAGAAACACGCTGCGCAGGTGATGTTAGATTATATTAGGTCTGGAAATGAGTAATGATCAGAAGAAAACAATTTGGGCTACATTTGTGGGTATTCCGAATGCTGGTAAGTCTACTCTTCTTAATAGCGTTGTTGGTTCTAAGATTTCTATAGTTACACATAAAGCTCAAACAACAAGAACAACTCTTAAGGGTATTATTACTGAAGGTAATGTGCAAATTGTAATAATAGATACTCCGGGTATTTTTCAGGCTAAGAGAAATAACATAGAGCGTCTAATGGTTGATTGTGCTTTGAATAGTCTCCAAGATGTGGATGAGGTTTTTTTTATTGTTGATGTTCGAAAGCCAAAAACACAAGACAATATGCATGTGTTAGATATTCTTAGGACGCGTAATATTAAATGCAATCTCGTACTAAATAAGATTGATCTAATAAAAAAAGAACAACTATTAGAAATAGCACAAGAACTAAATAATAGTTTAGATTTTAAAAAAACATTTATGATTTCTGCAACCAAAAAACTTGGGGTAGCTGAGATGCTAAAATTTTTGCAAGACCAAGCAAAAACTCCAGGATGGTTTTTTGCTGAAGACGATATTACCTCTGCGCCTTTACGCTTTATTGTTTCTGAAACTGTGCGTGAAAAGTTATTTTTATATACACATGATGAGTTGCCTTATAATCTTGCTGTTGAAGTGGAGTTGTGGGAAGAAAAAAATAATGTTGTGGTTATTTCTGTATTAATTTCTGTAAAGAACAAAAGTCATAAGAGTATTGTTATTGGTAGTCGAGGAGAATTAATAAAAAAAGTTGGAATAAAAGCTCGGGAAGATATAGAACAGTTATTAGGTAAAAAAGTATATTTGAATACTCACGTTAAAGTCCATGATTGGGATAAAGCAATAATCTCTAAAGGATTCATGCAATTTTAATGCTTATGTTTTTATCTCTTAAATAAGTTCTGGTAAATTTTAGGTTTTTATAATATTATTGAGCTTTCGTAAAAAGTTACAATTAGTTAATAGGGTTTGTCATGAAAAACAAAGTAATAAAAAATATTGCCATTATTGCGCACGTGGATCATGGTAAAACCACGCTTATTGATCAGATGTTAAAACAAAGCGGAACTTTTCGTGATAATCAGGCTGTAGATGAGCGTTTGATGGATTGTAACGATCTTGAAAAAGAACGTGGGATTACGATTAATGCAAAATGTACTTCAATTACTGTAAAAGGTTTGCATTTTAATATTGTGGATACGCCTGGTCATGCAGACTTTGGTGGAGAAGTTGAGCGGATTCTGTCAATGATTGATAGTTGTTTGTTACTAGTTGATGCAACAGAAGGTCCGATGCCACAGACAAAATTTGTTTTAACAAAAGCATTGTCTTTGGGTTTAAAACCGATAGTAGTTATTAATAAAATCGATAGAGCGTCTGCAAGGCCTTATGAGGTTGTCGATGAAATTTTAAATTTATTCATATCCCTTAATGCAAATGATGAGCAGCTAGATTTTCCTATTGTATATGCATCAGGAAGAGATGGTTGGGCGGTTAAACATTTGGATGATGAAAGAAAAGATTTAATGCCGTTATTTGATACTGTTGATCAACATGTTCCGGTGCCTGATGTTGATGTTAATAAGCCTTTCTCTATGCTTGCAACATTACTTACCGCAGATCCTTATTTAGGTAGGATTCTAACTGGAAAAGTTTATAGTGGAGTTGGTAAGATTAATATGCCAATCAAAGCTATGAATCTTAATGGTGAGATTGTTGAAACTGGTAGGTTAGTAAAACTTTACGGTTTTAACGGAATTAATCGTGTTCCGGTGGAAGAGGTTGTTGCTGGCGATATTATTGCTATTGCGGGGTTAAGACATGCATCTGTAGCTGATACAATTTGTGCTATAGAAGTAGTTGAGCCTATTGCCTCAAATCCTATAGACCCGCCAACGATGTCTATTACTATTGGTATTAACAACTCTCCTTTATCTGGTACTGAAGGTAATAAGGTGACTTCAAATTTAATTCATCAACGTTTATTAAAAGAAGCTGAAAGTAACGTTGCCATTTCAGTAACTGAATCCGAAGCTAAAGACTTTTTTGAAGTTGGAGGGCGTGGAGAATTGCAGCTTGGGATTTTAATAGAAAATATGCGCAGAGAAGGTTTTGAATTGTCTGTATTGAAACCTAAAGTTATTTTAAGAAAAGATCCAGTCAGTGGAGAAGTTCTAGAACCTATAGAAGAAGTTGTCATAGATGTAGATGAAGAATTTAGTGGTGTAGTTGTAGAAAAATTATCTGCTAGAAAAGGTGAACTCGTGGATATGTTTTCTTCTGGCAATGATAAAACTAGAATTATATTTTATATACCAACGCGTACTTTGATTGGGTATCAACGTGAATTTTTTACTGATACTAGTGGAACAGGTGTATTGAATCGTCTTTTTCATCAATATGTTCCATTTAAAGGGAAAATGAAGGAAAGACAAAATGGTTCGCTTATATCGATGGCAAGTGGAGTTGCAACTTCGTATGCTTTATGGTCTATACAAGAAAGAGGCGCTTTGTTTATTTCGCCACAGGATAAAGTGTATGATGGTATGGTTATAGGTATACATAGTCGAGACAATGATTTAGAAGTCAATCCTGTAAAAGGCAAGCAATTAACTAACGTTCGTACGGTTTTAAAAGATGAAGGCATTAGGCTTACAACTCCTAAGAAATTGACCATTGAGGATTCTATTGCATATCTTGCAGATGATGAAATGTTAGAAGTAACGCCGTTGTCGTTAAGATTACGTAAAAAATTATTGAATCCTAGCGATCGTAAGAAATATCAAAGAGATCAAGGAAAATAAAGTTAGTCCAAGAATTTAAAAGGAACTTTCTTGCTTTCGGTGATAACTAAGACGCTATCGTGAGATGATTGAATAATAGCATTTTTAGTAGTTGTTTTGTTGCGTGTACTTGTGTTTTGTAAGATAGAATGCTCATCTGAATTTAATTCCCATTGCAATCCTTGGCTTTTAAGATGGGTGTTTTGCAAAAATGGAAAAATTGACACTATGTTAGACAACTCTGTATTAATTAATAAGGTTCTTGTCATAGCTATTCCCCATTTGTTAGGCATATCAAAAAACATCATAGGAATGGTTGATGAGTATTTAATAAATTTATTTAGATTATCGATGATATGATCAATTTCTCCGCCATTTATTCCGAGCACTAGAGTTGGAAATAGCATATTTGTATTTATGTAATCGATGCATTTCTCAAAATCAGTAGTGTTTTGGTCTTGTATGTTTATAATTTTAGAATTTACCCAACTCTGTTTAGTATCTAGCGAATCAAGATCTCCAATAATATATGACGGGACAATGTTTTTTCTAATTAATTTATTTGCAGCACCATCTGCAGCAATCATTATTTTAGAGTCTTTTGCAAGAGTTTTGATTGTATTTTTATTTGGTAAAAGACCATTGAGACAAAGTATAGACTTGAACATGTTATTGATATCTTAATTTAAAATATACTAATATGACAGAACATATCAGCATTACAATATTAGTAATTGTAACAGACATTGAATTGGTAAGAAAGCCGTATATAATCCACAGCAAAGAACAAAGAGCAAAGTTAATCAGCATTATAGCTGATAGATCTCTTGTAGTTTTTGAAGTATAAGTTTTGTAAATTTGTGGTAGTAAAGAAATTGTGCTGGTAAGCCCAGCTAAAAATCCAATGATTGTTATTAGCATTCTAATCTCCTTCCTTCGCTAGCATTACCTAGATCAGGTTACTGTGGGTATAATCTCAGCCGGTAATAACAAGCACCCCAGGGTTTATTTTATTATATAGTAAATTGGAGTAAAATCAATCTACCACAAAATAACGATTCATGTTGTCTATAATATTTGTAAAATTAACCATTTGTTAAGGTAAATATACGAATATTATTATAGATATAATATAAATTACTGGTAAGTGAAATGAGTAAAGATTCAAGTGGTTTTGGTCAGGGATGGATTGAGGGTATAAACAAGGGAGATTTTCGTGGTGTAATGACAGTTTTATCAAGTATTACTTCTACACCTGGTCCTGATGGTATACCAGATGTGAAGATGCTTGCAAGTTTAGATTATGCTCTTGAGCACTGTGATCCAAAGCAGCTTACTGCTTTAACACAAGAAGTTTCTAAGCAAAATCCAAATTTAATGAAAAATCTAAAAGATAGGGGTGAGCAGATTGAGTCTTTAAAGACATTACGTTTGTTTTCAGTAAAGGTTCATAATGCAAATCCTGTATCGGATAAAGAGAGAGAAAGAAATGCAGTCTTTGGAGCAAGAAAAGAAAGTGCAAAAGAAAAAGAAGGTGATATGTTCAGAAGATTGGCGGCAAAGAGTGGCTCTAGTCAAGGTTTAAGCGATGTTAGTGCAGTGGGAAGTTCATCTCCAACATCTGTGCGGAGTGTGTCACCAACCCAATCTACTAAGAAAGGTTCTGGATTTTCTAGATAATGTTTTATGACACAGATAAGTTAATATCTTCCTTGCTGATATCGGTGAGTGAATCAGAAAACTATGATTGAAGGATGTGTAAAAAAGTGATATCTTCCGCGTTGTAAAGTTTACATTGTATTAAATATGAAAAGTCTTGAAGATACTCTACAGAGCAATAACATTAAAATTACCGATCAGAGAAAAAAAATTTTAAAAGTGATTTTTGATTCAGAAGATCATCCTGATGCAGAAGAAATATATCGTCGAGTACAAAAAGTTGATAACACAATAGGTTTGGCAACTGTATATAGAACAATATCGTTATTAGAAGAAAATAATTTGATTGAAAGGGTTGTGTTTGATCAGGATAAACGTGCTAGGTTTGAGATAAAAGATCTAGAAAAACACCATCATCATTTAATAGATATAAATAACGGCAAGATTATAGAGTTTTGTAGTGAAGCGTTTGAAAAGCTAAAAGATGAAATAGCTGCTAAATATGGTTATAAAGTAATAGATCATAGATTTGAGCTTTATTGTGTAAAAGCAGAAAAAAATTAATTGATCTGCTTCTACCTAATATTTATTTACTCTGCGTGGTGATGAGATGCGCCAGGAGTGTGTGCATGTTCGTGCTCGGTGCCTGTAAGCAAATCGTAGCCAAGTCCTATAACATAAGTTGCAGGCAAAGAAACTGCTGTATCGAGTAATAGACCTACGGGACCCATGCAAAGCTTTATTGCTACTAGCCCTACTATTTGAGTTCCCAATCTATATCCATCTATTTCTTCAAATGCTGTACCATCTAATACACCAACAGCACCTACCCGAATTCCGTTGTCTACCAAAGCTTCGGTTGTCTCATGTGCTACAACTGCTACTCCTGCACAGGTTGTTGGTGCCTTAAAAATGTAAGTGCATATTGGTTGCACAATCAATTGTACTCCTTCTCCTATCCAGTGTCCTATGTTCATTTTAAACCTCCTTAAAAATTGATAATGAGAACTATTCTCATTAAATCTTCTATTCTAAAGTATTGTGGATGTCAATATATAAAGAGAAATAATCTATCTTCCTATTATTGATAAACCTTGAAGCAAGTGTTTAAGACAATTACGAGGCAAGTTATAAACTGCTATTTAACATCCAAGCATTTTTTTGGTGTGCTTGTATGCGTTCTATAATTATATCTGCAGTTGCTTCATCAGCTATTTTCTGTGCATTAGCTAGAGTCGTGCTCAGTGTATCGACAATCAATTGTTGATCTTTGGCAAGTTCTTGAATCATGGTTTTGTAGTCGTGACTCTCATTACCATCTTTTATTTTGGTTAGTTTTGAGTAAGTAGAGTATGTTCCTGGTGCTTTATCACCTAGTGCTCTAATTCGGCGAGTACGTCTATTGCTTTAAATAAATCATTATATTGATCTTCAAACATTGTATGAAGTGATATGAAGCTTGGTCCGGTAACATTCCAATGATAATTTTGTGTTTTTAGAAACAGAGAATAGGAATCTGCTAGTGCAGATTTTAAATTAGTTACTACTGTTTTTTTGTCCATATTTTCTCCTTTATGATATCTTATAGTAAAGATTATAAAATATTTTTTTCATTATTGAAAGCGAAGTGTTTTAAGACTTGGTACTCTTTTACTTCTTGAATTAAAGAGATTGAGATTATAAGAGTTTTAATATATAATTAGCTTCTAATTTTTTAGATTTTATGAATTACTATACATTTTTATTTTTAACGAGTTTAATTCTTTTACTATCTTTGTATATAGGTCAACGTGCTGCAAAGTTAGTGAAGAATGAAGATGATTATTTTCTTGGTGGGAGAAAGTTAAGTTTTTTTAGAGTGTGTATGGGAATTCTCGCTACTCAACTTGGAGGAGGAGCGATTATTGGGGCTGCACAAGCAGCATATCAATATGGTTGGTTTGCTATTTCATATTCTCTAGGAATTGCAATAGGCCTAATATTGCTATCTATGGGAATTGGATCGAAGCTTCGTAGAATGAATATTAGTACAATACCTCAAATTTTCAATGACATATATGAGTCACGGTTTTTATGTCGAGTGTCATCGGTGATTTATATTACTTCAATGTTTTTTATTCTTGTAGCTATTGGTTCTGCATCAAGGAAGTTTGCGTTATCTATTGGTTTTAATCAGGAGTGGATATTTATATCTTTCTGGCTAGTAGTTATTTTCTATACTTCTTCTGGAGGTTTAAATGCGGTTACAGACACTGACATACTTCAGATTATTTTTGTTCTTGTTGCTTTTGTTTTAACATACCTATTTTTGCCACATTCTTTGCCGATAATTAGTGATCTTAATAACAATGTGCAAATTGACTATAATAATGTGCCATGGGTTAGTTGGGTATTAGTTCCTTGTTTATTTACTATTATAGGTCAAGATATGGCACAAAGATGTTTTGCAGCTAAGTCTCCATCTATGATAAAGTGGGCAATGATAGTGGCGGCAATATTATTATTATGTGGTTCTGTTCTGCCCGTGTATCTGGGAATGGTATCTAAGATTCTTAATGTAGAAGCTGTATCTAATCAAAGCGTTTTGATTAATGCAATTATAATGCTTACAAATGAACATGTTGTTAGTATCTTTTGTTGCGCTATTCTAATGGCAATCTTATCTACAGCAGATTCACTCTTGTGTGCAATTAGTTCGAATGTGGTTCTTGATTTCTTTAATAAATCTGATCAAGCTTCGTTCAAGAAACTTAAATATGTAACTTTCCTAATAGGAATTATTGCTATGGCTGGTTCATATATTTTTGATAATGTCATCGACACCATGATATTTGCTTATAACATTTCAATATGTTCTTTATTTGTACCGATAATAATGTCTATCTTCTTAAAGAAGCCAAAAGTAAAAGCAGCATATGTAGCTATTTTCGTGGGTGGTTTTAGTTTTATATTGATGACAGTTTTATATCCTAGTATTTACAAAGAAATGATCTCTTTGGTTGCGTCATTTGTACTATTTTTAGCTGTGCAGCTATATTCAGAAAAGCGCTAGTGGGGGTTTAACTAAAATTTATATGCTACTAAAAATCTTGTACAGCATCTCTGTATGCATAAGTAGCGCATAAGACTGGTGCTGTTGTAATGTAATTGAACCAGTCAAGCTCCTCGCTGATTGTGAGTGCCTCATCAAAATTATGAGTTATATCAAAGTGTGATAGTTTACTCCATGTATTAATTTGAAGAGCTTGTTCAGCTGTGAGGTCATAAAAATGAAGAGCTATATTTTGTGTTATGTGCTCAAATTTACTTGCAGTTAAAATATCAGCACCATTTTGATATGCTAAGAGAGTTTTAAAGCTATTAATTTTTAGTAAGTTCTCAGCTGGAATATAAATTTCTATAGGTTTAGAGAAAGAGTTTGCATTTCCGATACTGCAATTTGAATCCATATTAGCCCAATTTATAAAACCTATTTGATCCCAGATTTTACGAGTAGAATAAATGAAAGGGTATAGTGTTTTTGGCTCTTAGCGCTTGTTGATCAGTAAACAAACATGTTTCTAGAGTTAAGGTTTGTATTTGTGTTTGAAAATGTTGTGCAGTGTATTCATTTGTGAGGCCTGTATCGATAGCTCTTTGCGGTAAAGATTTAAAATATCTGAGTAAATTTGTCATAGATGTACTTTTAATAAAGAATGAAATTAATAATTTTTTATTACACAATTAAAGGTCTGTAAATGTTTTTTTGTGTTACTAAAAAATGTAGTATTTTAGAAGAAGTATAAATATAACGTTGGCCTAGTTATATTCAAAAAGAGCTAGTGCATTTTCTTTTCTGATCATAAGGAATATCATTACTTTAAAGCTAATATTGCAAATTAACTTTTATTAAGATTACGTTAACGATAAAAGCTTCATTAAGGCTTGCTTTTTATTTGTTGTCATGTATTATCGTAAAAAATCAGATCGCGGGGTAGAGCAGCCCGGTAGCTCGTCAGGCTCATAACCTGAAGGTCGTTGGTTCAAATCCAGCCCCCGCAACCAAGTCTTTTCAAAAGGTTTTCAATTATATTTTAATTCAAACAACACATCCTCGTAAGTATTGTCAAAGATGATGTGTTTTTGAGAAGTGTTAATCTTAAAATCCAAAATTTTTTTTACCTCTAAGATATTTTAAAAAGTTCAAGCTTAAGATGTCAAAAGTATAAAAGTAGTTGATTATTTTTAGTTTTTGTGTTATAAAAAATTATATAAAAATACATAAGAAATAAAATGACATCTGACCAGAATATTACTAATGTTTACAATTTTATAGAAAAAATTTCTCTGTTAGGTTGGAGTGATATCTTAATGGAACTAACAGCCTTAAATGAAAAGCAGGAAAAAACTGTAGAAAGAATAATATTAAATAATTTTCTCAATAAAATATTAGCCAAAGATTCTGTTGAAGCAGATTTAGATATAAAAAACAAATGTATAGATTTATTATTTCAATTAGGTTCAGAGCCTAATTTAAATAATCATTTATGGGGTGTTAAAACTTTATTTGCACATTATGAAGCAGTAAAAAGATACATAGAGCAAGGGGATAAAAGAGAGTTAGCCTTTTTATTATTAAAAAGATGCTTTTCTTTTTTAGAGAAAACATCTGAGGAACAAGCATTACTAGTAAAGCTAGCTTTTGAATATATTGCTGACTTCACTGAAGAAGATAAAGTATTGAGTATTAATACTCTTCATAACTCACTTGAAAACCTTAAGAAAGCAGGCTTAAATAAACATCAGCTGTTACAATTATTCTTCAAAACATATACTAATACTTCCGAAGAAGGAGACATAATACAAAAAGAAGTTGTCTCTTATCTCTTACAAGAAGGGATAGAAATGTCGGAATTACAACTTTCTCAGCGTGAATTACAATTATCAACTGCAACAATGTTAATAGACGAATATGGCTTAGATCCAAATATTTTATTATTAGTAGATTGTGACACACTGTCTTATTATCGAAAAACCTTAGATCTATTTGAGCATTATAATATAAAGATGTCATCTTTCTTTTTTATTGTTAAGCTTCATTCAATGGAAGAAGAGCTAGATAATCAATTAATAGAACGTACTATCAAAAATCTATCATTCAAAGTAGATGAACCAATAGATGTAAAAAAAACTATAGAAGCTTTTGAAAAGCTTGGACCACAATTCCAAGAATATTTGGAACATTTATCTCAGGATATAAATATACATGCCTTCCTAAAAACAGTATTCGTTGAGAACGGTAGCCTTATTCATTATTTTGCTAAAAACAATAAAATTTCTTTCTTAGAATATATTCTTAACTCTAACTCTTATAACGTTAATGTAGTCAATGATTTAGGACAAACACCTCTATTCCATGCGGCATCACCACAAATTGCGGATCTTTTAATTAAGAATGGCGTTGATATTTACCATAAAGATAATAAACATAAAACATGGATATATACAACCACTTCTGTTGCAATGGTTGAATATGCGCTCGAACATAATTTTATTGTCTCTGCGCAAACAGATGATTTTGTAAGAATGTATTTGGTTGAGGGTAACTTTGAGCATGCTGCTGCTCTTTCAAAAAAACACTTTGAATCTGGTTTAAATCTATTAGATAACTTCATACAAATTATTATTACTGGTTTAAAGGAATCTATTGAAAACAATAAGTATCAGGCCATAATTCATTTGATAGAAAAAGCTGGAATAACTATACCAGAAAAATATCAATATCTATTAAATACCTTTAATGATGATACAAAAGAAGAAGATTATGATTTTATTTACGGACTTGTCCATAAGTTAGCGCAGCATTACATTCACTTAGTAAAAACGTCTTTTTTTAAATCAATATCAGAAGAAAATTCAAATACAAAAATGCTCGTTGATAAAGCATTCACAACACTAAATTTTAGTGAACTCAAGGATTTATATCCAGATAATGCTTTACTATCACAAATTACAGATGATTTTTCAGCATATGCTTTGGTATTAAGTAAAGTGTCAAGCCTAATAACCAATGATATAGCTTTAGAAATAATGGTTTTAAACGGTCTAAGACCAGCAATAGTGAATTTTAATGAATCTGTCAATTTATACAGGGGAATGAAGTTAACGCTCTCTGAAGAAGACATAAAATCCTATTTTACCTATGGGCACCAAGCCTTTGTAAACTCAAATAATAGACATAAATTACTAGGGTTCAATGTTAACCAGCCTTGGAACAAAATTACAAATGCACATTGGGAATATGGAGGTACATATTTTTCTCTAGATTCTCATACTGCAGCAGACTTTGCTGCAGGTATGACATCAGGAAATAAAGCTGCTAATAGTCTGTTAATTGAATCTCGTTTTGATAATAATATTCCAAAATTCTGTGGATCTTATACTCATGAGTACGAAATCATTTCAAGCAATGTTCCAGGAAATAATATTATAGCTCTATATACATTAAATGTTATTAAATCTCAGGGTATAGAAAATTATCAAATTAGTGAAGTAATTAAAAACCCATATATCTCGGAAGCAATATCTCCAAGGTATAAAGTGGGGGATAATGTTACTAGGGACCAGGATGGAAAGGAGTTATATCAATCTTTATGTCAGGACTTACCTACCAAAAACGAGCACAGTGCCTTGTATACAAACACAGAGGATTTTGTATCTAGATATAGTAAAGACCAATTTATTGATGACCAAAAATGGCTATTCAATAAGTATTTCTCAGGTCGAGATATGTTTGAAGATGAATGTATTGTTGGCAATATAAATCTATTAGAAGAGTGTGAACTCTAAACATTTTGTTAAGAGTAAAGTTTAGGTTCTAATTTCTAGTTCGTCTGTAGCATTCAAATTCAATAAAGCGTTTAAGAACAATATATCTATTGTGATCTGAAGTCTGGGTTTACAGCTCCTGCAACTAGTACTTTAAATTCGCACATCAACTCAAATCAAAAGCACGCTGCTAGTCTTTTGCTTGTTACTTCTGGTGTTGTGGTTATGTTCTTACATTCTATTTCTGCGTTTGTTAATCTTTCTAGGATATATAGAAGATCTGATACAGAAAACTTATTTAGTGCTCTTTTAAATATTGGTATTTGTTTAAAAAATATTTGTGAAGTAGGGGAATCAACTATTGAGTCTACGGTCTCATTTTTGTTTTGTATTAAAATAGATTTTATTCTCAGAACCTTTGTAATAAAATTGGTAAGAGAACGGATAATAGCGATGATATTTTCCCCATTGGACAGCATTTTTGTAATAATATCTTCAACGTGATTTTGATCGTTATTTGTAATGGCATTAAATAATGATTCGTATTCAAAAAACAGATGATTATCAGAAATTATTTGATGTACAATTTCGCTTTTAATTCTTATTTTGATATTGCTGTCATTGTGGTAGTATGCAACAATTTTATTCACTTCTGATTCGATATTTTTCTTATTTCCTTGGAGCTTTATAACGAGATCATTTAATATTGATGAGTCCTCTGGTTCCAGATTGTTATTTAATAATATTTTGGATATTTGTTGCTTTATTGAGATGGTGTTTTCAGCATAACAAGGAAGTGCTGCAACATTTTTATTTGTTTCAAAGAATCTTCTAATAGCAGAGCTGCTTTGTAGGTCTCCAGCCTTGAAAACAATCAAATGATCCTTATTTTTTTCAATGGTTTCTGCTAATTGTTTAGGAAAAACATCGTCTACTTCATCGATAATAATTGTTTTGTTTTTAGAAAAGAAACTTAGAGACATTATCTCATTTTCAAGTATTGATGGGGTGGTTGCAATATCTTTATATTTCAAGTGTATCGTATTGAGATGAATATTGGTCATGTCATTTATATTAGTAGAGTGCGCAACTATTTTATGACATCTTTCTGAAACTACTCCATAGTCTGGTCCATATATTAAAGTAGCTTGGAATTTTCTAAATTCGCCTGATATAAAATTGTCGATCTTGGTATTTAGAACTTTCATTTGTTATTTTTATATTCTTTAGCAAAGAATAGCAGTAAATGCTTTTTAATATTGTTGATTGAAATCTGTAAAGCCTCTTTATAAGCTTTTTGTTCTTGGACAAAAGAGCCATATGGGGAAGTAGTGTTTAGAAAATTTGATCTTGTGATTATAGTTCTTTTCTCTAATTCTTTGGATGTTTTTAGATCTTTTAGTATGTAAGTGGCACTAAGAGTCATGTTTTTTTCTAATATAGTACTATCTTTTTGTATAATTGAATTAGCAACAGTAGAATGAACTGTAAGGTCAATAGTATACAATTTCTGAGTGCTTATGTCATAAATATTTAGTGCGTTATTTAGATAATTTGCAATTAGATGAGAGTTTTCTCCAGCTATATGTCCTATTGATATTGAAGTTAAAACATTGCTGTTTTTTTCAAAATCTGATAACGGTCTTAAACTACAAGATGTGACCATTAGAGTGATTAATAAGCAGAATATATAACGCATTAAACTACCAAATTTACTATTTTATGTTTGATATATATAAATTTCTTCAGAGGAGTGTCTGATAGAATTTTTTTGATTTTATCATTTGTTAGCACAAGTTGTTTAATTTCATCTTCTGAAAAATCTTTCTTTGCTATAGGTATAGTGGTTTTAAGTTTACCATTGATTTGTATAGGTAAGATTACACCAGTATCTTTAATAAAATTGTGATTAGCAATAGGCCATTGTACTTGTGTGAGTGAGTTTTTATGTCCTAGTTTTTGCCATAATTCTTCGGTTAAATGTGGGATGATAGGGTTAAGAATTTTAACAACACTCTCTATCGAATGTAACAAGATCATTTTATCAGTTTCGGAATGAATTTTAAATGCAAAGAGGTGATTTAAAAATTCTCGGATCATGGCTATAGTTTTGTTTAAAGCAAAAGTTTGAATATGCTCTTCAACTGCTTCTATTGTTTTATGAAGATTGCTCATAATGTCAGATTGTATATCAGTAAGATTATGTAGCTCTGTTTGACTGCGATGAATTTTTGATAGCTGAAATTTATCTATTGAGTCTATAATAAAATTATATAAACGGTTAATGAATTTGTATGAGCCTTTGACTCCTGAGTCAGTCCATTCAAAATCTTTATCTGGCGGTGAATCCGATAGAATATAAAGTCTTATAGTATCTGCACCATATTCTTTGATAATATAGTTTGGTGAGATAACGTTTTTCTTAGATTTACTCATTTTCTCAACTCTTTGAGGAAATGCTTCTTGTGTAGAGTTGTTGGTAAAATATTTACCATTTTTAGATGTAACATCAGATACAGAGACCCATTTTTCAGCAGAGTCTTTGTAGCTTATATGGGTAACCATTCCCTGATTTAGTAAATTCTTAAAAGGTTCTCTGGCTTTTAAGAAACTACAGTCATTCATTGCCTTTGTAAAAAATCTTGCATAAAGAAGGTGCATTACTGCATGTTCAATGCCGCCTATATATTGGTCTACCGGAAGCCAGTAGTTTACTGCTTCTGTATTGATAATTTTTTGTGCATTTGGATCGCAATATCTCATGTAATACCATGATGATTCAAAAAATGTATCAAACGTGTCTGTTTCACGTAATGCTTTTGCTTTGCATTTAGGACAAGTAACGTATTTCCATTCAGGGTGTCTGTCTAAAGGATTACCATAGCCATCAAATTTTACATCTTCTGGAAGAAGAACTGGTAGATTTTGTTCTGGTACAGGAACTGTTCCGCATTGATCGCAATATATTATGGGAATTGGACACCCCCAGTATCTTTGTCTAGATACTCCCCAATCTCTGAGTCTGTAATTTATAACTCCTTGTCCTTGTTTTTTAGATTCAAATTTTTCGATAATAATTTTTCTGGCATTAGATACGGTGAGTCCATTTAGAAACTCGGAGTTTATTAACTTATGATGATCTTCTGCTTTGGTAGGCAGCTCTGATAAATGTGTAAAATTATCTATTACCGGTAATATTGGTAACGAGTATTTTATTGCAAATTCATGGTCCCTAGTATCATGAGCTGGGCATCCAAATAATGCGCCAGTTCCATAATCCATCAACACAAAGTTTGCTATGTAAACAGGTAGTGTTTGTCCTTCTAATACAGGATGATTTACTCTTAACCCTGTATCAATGCCTTCTTTTTCTGTTGTTTCAATTGCTGCCTCTGAAACTGATCCCTGACGACATTTATCAATAAATATTTTTATATCATGATTACTTTGTGCGAGAACTAAAGCAATTGGGTGATCGAAAGATATAGCACAAAATGATGCCCCAAAAATTGTTTCTGGAAGGGTTGTAAATATTTCAATATACTGAGGTTGGTGTGATATTTTGAGTTTTATATTACAACCTTGAGATTTTCCTATCCATTTTTCTTGGATTAGTTTTAAATGCTCAGACCATCCTAGATCTTTTAATTCTGATAATAGTTCATCGGAATAATTGGTTATTCTAAGGAACCATTGATTTAATTTCTTTTTGATTACAGTTGCGCCTGAACGCCAACCTTTGCCATCTATAACTTGTTCATTAGCAAGAACTGTGTTATCAACGGGATCCCAATTGACCATAGATTCTTTTCTGTAAGCTAAATCTTTTTCAAAGAATTTTAGAAATATTTTCTGCTCCTGATGATAATATTCTGGAGAGCACGTATTGACTTCTTTTGTCCAATCATAAGATAAGCCTAAGCCATTAATTTCGAGTTTCATCTGTTGGATATTTGTTATAGTCCACTCCCTTGGATGAGTTCCTTTTTCAATGGCAGCATTTTCTGCTGGTAGGCCAAATGCATCCCAACCCATGGGATGGAGAACATTGAAGCCTTTGCGGGACTTATATCTGGCTAGTATATCGCCAATGGTATAGTTTCTGACATGTCCTACATGCATATGCCCAGAAGGATATGGAAGCATTTCCAGAACATAGAATTTAGGTTTTTTTGAATCTATTTCAGCAACAAAAGAATTGTTATCCTGCCAATATTGTTGCCATTTAGATTCTATGTTTAAAAAATTATACGACATGGCTCTATATTATTGCGCTTCTTGTGAGTTTGTTAATTCACGAGCTTTTTCAAGAATTTGATCTTCTAGTTCTGTAGCCAGATTATTGCTAGTATTTACATCTTGCCACTGTCCATCTTTGAATATCTTCTTGAATACATGAACTGATAAAGCGTTAGCATGTAATTGAGGTGATTTTATTACTATGTTTACTTTGTATCTGACACCTTTTATCTCTTTATCATCATACCAATCTGTATTTATTACTCCACCATTGAAATCTGTAGAGGCTAAAGGCATGAATTGAATAACATCAAGTGCTGCATGCCATAGAAAATTGTTGGTTGTTGGCTGATTGTTAGCTTGTTTGCTATTCTTGTCTTTTCCGAATAGCTGTATTCCATTGTTACCGAACAATGAACCGTAACTTTCACTTTTTTGTTGTTTTGCAGATTTAGGGAAAGAATTTTCTGTTTGTGCGTTAGCAAGGAAAGGAACAAACATAAAATATAAAACAACGATAATATTTTTGTTCATGGATAGGGTCCTTATTTAATTTTTATCTCATAATTGATAAATACAATATAAAAACAACGAATGCAATGATTTAGTGCTATACAAAAAGGGTTATATTTTGTTGTAATTGGGATTAAAATCTAAATTTTATACCGGTTATCAATGCTACACCTGCGTTTTTAAAATTCTGATTTGGAGTAATAACACTAGTAGAAGCATTGTAATTACGTTTTTGTCTTGCTGTGAAATAACCAGCCTCACCATACACTTTACACCCTTCTATAATTTTATAATTCACACCAAGGTATGATAAGTTTAAGGTGTTCTTGTTGTTGTTAGTATATAAGTAGGTTAAACTTAAAGATGTTTTGTCGGTAAGTTGATAGGCGCCACCAGTATTAATAAAGAAAGAGTCAGTTGGTGATATATTTGAACCAGTAGAACTGTTTGTTAAGTTCTTTTTGAAGCCACTTTTAAACCTATTACCATATGCAGCTGCTATAGATATCTTATCTTTTATATATTTGGCCCCTATTGCAAAAGCTTTTGTCTTATGAAAAATACCTTTTTGTGCTGCAGAAGCAGATGGAGAAGCTGAGTGTAGAGGGCCTGTTTCTCCTACTAAAGAAATATCAAGACTGCTAGTTTTGTCAATAGTCTTACCCCATGAAACTCCTGCAGCAAAAGCATTTTTTTCTTCAGCTGTTTGGGCGTCATTTTGATTTGGGTATGTTGCGTCGCCACCTTTATTAGTTGCATCTGGAATATAAGATATACCAAACTGAAATCCATTTATTTTTGGCGTATAATAAGTCACTTTTCTAAAAGCTTCGTGATTAGTTTCATATTTTGTTTCTTGGAAAACTAATCTTGCTGAAGTAAGAAAGTTACTTTTATTAAGTGCTTGAGTTTGGAAATTAGATTCAGGTGTATATGTATTCAACGAAACATATTTATCCCATGAACCTTCAGCTGCATCAAAATCTTTTCCTTTGTTGATCATCGCTCTGGAAACACCTTCATTTGCTCCAAGTTCTAACCTTCCCCAGTCGTTGCCTTCTAAAAATACATAGCTTCTCTCAAGAGATCCTTTGCCAGCAAATCTATTGCTTCGTGTGGTTGTTTTCATGCCCATATGAGCACCATAAGAAAAGTTTCTACTATCTGCGTTATAAATAGTTATATGACCAGCTGCAAAAGAATCTAGGCCAAGATTATTGTTATTTGCAGTGACTCCCTGTTTTGTGGTAAAGTTACTTGCACTTCCACCTGATATAATGCCACTGTCTACTTTTGTATATTTATTATCTTGTATTCTACTGCCTAATTCACTACCAAATTCTCCGCCCACTAACACTGAGGGATAGTGATGGGAATCACATACTTTTTGTTCAGCAAAACTTACGTTTGCTATTGTTAAAGATAGTGCTGCAACGGCTGAAAAATTTTTTAGCATAAATATAGCTCTTGTGTTTTTGATATTCGTAAAATATATAAAGCACCAAATTAAATCAACACTACAGAGCTTATTGCTTATGTAGCTACAATAAAATTATGCGGCAGTGATATAAAAACCACTTCTTAGAACGTGACTTGTATACCTGTGATAATAGTTCCGCCAGTAATTTTAAATTTTTGATTTGTGGTAATTATAGGTAAAGTCGCTGCATTATAATCTCTTTTTTGCGTACCCTTAAAGTAAGAGGTTTCTGCATAGGTTTTTAAGCCATTTGTTATTTTGTAGTCTGCGCCTAAATAAATTACATCAAGCGTGTTTTTGTTATTTACACTATGTAAGTAAGTTAAGCTTGTTGTAGTTTTGGTTGTTAATTCATAAGCTCCACCTAGATTCCAAAAGTAGGAATTTCCTGGTGTAATTGGCACGCCAGAAGAGCTGTCTTTAGTAATGTTCTTTTTAAATCCAGTTTTACCTCTGTTCCCGTATGCTAAGGCCATAGACATTTTGTCTTTTACATATTTTGCGCCTAGTATAAAGGCTTCCGACCTATGAAATAATCCTTTTTGCGTATCTGGCGCTGAAGCTGAAGCTGATTTTTTTTGTCCAATTTCACCAACTAGAGCGATATTTATATTGTGATTCTTAGCAAAAGATTTTCCCCACGTTATTCCACCAGAAAATGCATTTTTTGTATCAGCTTCTTGAGTGTTGTTCTGGTTTGGATAAACAGCATTACCACCTTTGTTAGTCGCATCTGGAATATAAGATAATCCTACTTGGAATCCATTTATTTTTGGCGTATAGTACGTAACTTTTCTAAATGCTTCATGGTTTGTTTCGTATGTCGACTCTTCTAGCGCTAATCTAGCTGAGGTTAGAAAATTCGACCCTCTAACTTGTAATGTTTGAAAATTAGAACTAGAAGCATATGTATTAAGAGAAACATATTTTTCCCATGTGCCTTTGCCAACATCTGTATTAGTGCCTGTTATTGCCATAGCGTTTGCCGCACCTTCATTTGACCCGAGTTCAAATTTGCCCCACTCTTCTCCTTGTGCAAACACATAACTTCTGTCTAATTCGCTTTCTCCAGATCTTTCATTACTTCTGGTTGTTGTCTTGATACCAACGTGAGCCCCGTAAGAAAAGTTACTATTTGACATGTTTTGTACTGTAGCGTGTGCAGAAGCAAAGGAATCCATGCCCAGATTTTTATTGTTTGCAGTTACTCCTTGTTTGGAAATAACGTTGCTAGCGCTTCCGCCTGACAATATTCCAGTGTCTGCTTTTGTGTATTTACCAGATTGTACTCTTCCGCCTAACTCAGCATTAAATTCTCCACCCACAAGAATATCAAAAGTATTGAAAGAACAGAGCTTTTTATCAGCGAAGCTCATGTTTGAGCATAATATTGCTAAAGTTGTTAGTGTTGATATTTTTTTAAGCATTATTTTATTTCCATTGCTTGATTTTTAGCTTAAAATAGATTGGTATATATATATATACAACAGTAAAATTACCTTTTGTATAAAAACTTTGATATGTTTTTGCGCTTAATATTATCGACACATCTTTTATGTTGCTTAGTTTTTTATGTGGTGTATTACCCGGGACAGTGTTTGGCCTTATAGGAGTTGGCAGTGGCATTTTTGCCATTTTGTTATTTAATTATGTTTTGAAGTTACCAATTCATGTTTCTTTGCCATTGGCATTGTTATTAACTTTTATTGCTTCCTTGTTTACTGTTAGTAAAAGTGGTGGTGGACGATGTATACCTAGATCTGGGGTAATGATAATAGTAGGGGTGGCGGTGTTGATGTCCCCTGTTGGAGTATTTGTTAGTGAGAAAATAGATGCTCAAGTTTTAAAAAATATTTTTAATATATTTATGGTTTTTGCATCTTTTATGATGTGGCCTCGTAAAAATGAAAAAAAGGCTTCAGAGATATATTTGACAAAAACGCGATATATGGTTCTTTCTATTATAGGTGGTGTTGCAGGGTTCATGAATGCAATATTAGGCGTTAGTGGTGGGATTATAATTGTGCCAGCACTTACCTACGTTGGTTTTGATGTTAAAAAGTCTGTTACTACGTCTGCTTATGTTGTGTTGTTTACAACAATTGCCAGTTTGGCATCTTATTTTTATACAAGAGAAGGCTTGTTAATATTTTTTTATAAAGAACATGTTTTGGTATTGACGTTAATTGTTGGTTGTGTTGTAGGTAGTGCATTTGGTAATAAACTTTCCGTTATGTTTTCTTCATCAATTTTAAAAAAGATATTTTCTATATTAGTTTTTTGTGTGGCTATTGTAACTTTTATCAACAGATAAAATTATTTTATACTATTTATAAAATGTGCTTCTGTCTTGCTTTTGATTTCTTCAAGAGTAGTGCCTGGTGCAATTTTAGTCAGATGAAGCTTGTTATCAAAAAAATCAAAAATTGCAAGTTCAGTAATAATGCGATTTACTACATTTTTGCCAGTAAGGGGGTATGAGCATTGTTTGACTATTTTAGGAGTGCCATCTTTAGATGTATGAGTCATGAGTATTACTACTCTCTTGACTCCACTCACTAGATCCATAGCGCCGCCCATTCCTTTAATTAATTTTCCTGGGATACACCAATTTGAGAGATCGCCTGTTCCTGATACTTCAAATGCTCCTAAAATTGTAAGATCAATATGACCACCTCTTGCCATTGCAAAAGAGTCTGCGCTATTGAAGTAGCAAGAATTAGGTAATTGAGAAATCGTTTGTTTTCCTGCATTAATCAGGTCTGGGTCTTCCGTGCCTTTAATAGGAAATGGTCCAACTCCCAGCATGCCGTTTTCTGTATGAAGAGTGACATTGACATTTTTAGGAGTGTAATTAGCAACAATTGTTGGCATGCCAATGCCAAGATTTATGTATAATCCGTCTTTGAACTCTTCTTGTGCTGTTATTTTGTATATTTCATCGTTTAGCCAAGGCATATCACTGCATCCTAATTAATTATCTCTTGTGGTTAGCATTTCTATAGGTTTTTCATATTCACTGCCTTGTACAAGTCTTTTAATAAAAATGTTTGGTGTGTGAATTTGATCTGGATCTAAAGTGCCAATTTCTACAATTTTTTCTACTTCTGCAATTGTAGTGGTCGCAGCTGTAGCCATGATAGGGTTAAAATTACGCGCAGTTTTTTTATAGATAATATTTCCAGAAGTATCTGAGATATATCCTTTTATAATTGCTATATCAGCAAACAGCGATTCTTCCAGGATATACTGTCTATTATTAAATGTTTTTACTTCCTTTCCTTCGGCGATTGTAGTTCCATATCCTGTGGCTGTATAAAATGCTGGGATGCCAGCACCACCAGCTCTGATTTTTTCTGCTAATGTTCCCTGAGGTACTAGTTCAACGGTAATTTGTTTATTGTTTATCTGCTCAGCGAATGTTTTGTTTTCCCCTACATAAGACGAGATCATTTTTTTAATTTGTCCTTTTTGTAGTAGAATTCCTAGGCCTTTGTTGTCAATGCCACAATTATTGCTAATGATTGTTAAATCTTGTTTGCCCGAATCGCAAATTGCTTTGATTAAGTTTTCTGGTATACCACATAACCCAAATCCTCCTGCCATAATGGTGCTACCATCTTTTATTATGCCGTCTATGGCTTCTGCACAAGACTTGTATATTAATGTCATTATATTCCTCTATCAGACAATGATGATGATATAATACATAAGTATAAAAACTTCTGTATCAATATTTTTTATAAGCTTAAAATATTTGTTTTTTTTCTTATGATAATGTATCTTTAAATAAAACGTTTTTGGAGAGAGTGTTGGTGATAAGTAAAATACTTCAGATTATTTGTTTAGGGCTGTTTGTTCACAATGTATCTATGGCATCCGAGCAAGGTTTTGTATTTGTCCCATTTAAACAATCAATGAATGTAAATGGTGCTGTAAGCAATAAATGGTTCCAGGAATTTGAGAATGTTTATGAAAAACGTAACCCAAGTGTTTTTAAATCAGCTGGGTGGCCCATGATTCCTAAAAAAATACACCAGATATGGTTGTATAATAGTACAATTCCTGTTGAGCTTTCAAAAAACATAGCTCTGTGGAAAGAAATGTATCCTGATTGGGAATATAAATTATGGTTGGTAGAAGATGTTAATTCCCTTGATTTGTCCATGCAAGACTTATACAGAAAAACCCGTAAAATATCTGAAAAATTGGATATAGCAAAATTCGAGATATTAAATAAATTTGGAGGGATATACATTGATATTCATTATGTTCCTATACAAAATATGTCATATCTGAGCAATTATTATAAGTTTTATGCTGGGTTGGATCCTATTAAAGATAATAAAGGCGATATAGAGATTTCGACAGCGTTGATTGCTGCTAGAAAAAATGAATTGTTTATCAATAAAACCTTGGTTGCAATTCGTGAAGAGTGGCATAAACAAAAATATTACAAAGACTTTACAAAAGATATTTTTAATAAAGTGGTGAAAGCAAATCTAGTTGGTGATCAAAGGTCTATAGTTTTCCCCACGTCATATTTTGGTGTGGTCACAAGAGATCACCCGTTAATAAGCTTTGTATCTAAGTACGTATTCTTTAGGCATACTGGATTTTTTAATAAAATACATAAAGAAACTATAGCTGCAAAGCAGAGATATTAAATATTTTGATATTCCTGTATATGATTTGCGTAGTTTTGTGCAGATATTTTTATATATTCTTGCTCTTGTTTTGTGGTGTGGCGTAATAATTTAGCTGGGTTTCCTGCCCATATTTCATTTTTTCTTACAACTTTTCCTGGGGTAATTAATGCTCCTGCGGCTACCCATCCTCCTTCTTCAATAATTGCCTTGTCCATGATAATTGATCCCATGCCTATAAAAGACAAATCTTCAATAGTGCATGCGTGGATAAGAGCTTTGTGTCCAACTGTAACATATGAACCTATCTTTGTTGGGCTGCCATTTCGTGTTACGTGAATTACTGTACCATCTTGAATGTTTGTATAGTTATCTATAGTGATTTGTTCTACGTCTCCACGAATAACGCAGTTAAACCAAACGCTGCAGTTTTTTCCTATAGAGACATTGCCAATAATTGAAGCCGTGGGGGCAATAAAAGTATCTTTGTGGATTTGTGGTTTTGTATTTAAATATGCAAATATGTTATTGTTCATCTTCTTGTGTTGTTGAGTCTGCTTCTACTTCTATTAAATCAGTTTCACTGGATGATACTAGGGTGAATCTATCAAGGTTTTTAGGAAGAGCTTTGTTTTTTTGGATATGTACTCCTAGTTTTTCCAAGTGTCTTGCTTTAGGAATGATATTTGCATTAAATGATCTAGCAAATTTATCGAAGCTATTGCTTGCGGTATATAAATTAGTACCAACTTTTTGGGCATGTTCATAAATTGTTTTAAAAGATGCAATAAGCTTTCCTACTTCGTCTATGAT
Source organism: Rickettsiales bacterium (assembly GCA_018062985.1). Taxonomy (GTDB): domain Bacteria; phylum Pseudomonadota; class Alphaproteobacteria; order Rickettsiales; family JABSSG01; genus JAGORE01. The sequence goes on from JAGORE010000013.1 coordinate 23,553, forward strand.
AAGTTGTTGGTTTTCTGTTTGCTTATTGATGGCTATTTGAAATTTAGCATAATTAAGGATGCTAATGAGACCTGATGGCCCTACGGGCATGATATCTTTAGACCAGGCAGTACTCATAAAATCTCGATCAATTTCTGATAATTTTTCTATAGCTGAGTCGCTAGGTAGAAACATGATTGTTGAGATATGGTTTATTTTGGCATCTTTTAAATGTTGTCTTATAGAGTCTTTATAGTCTTTGCTTACAAGGTTTTTTATATGATTACGCATGGTTGTTTTAAGTTTTGTATTTATTTCCTGATTGTTAGCATCTTCTTGTATAATTTCAGTAAAATATTTGGATGCTTTACTATCAATTATCATTAGATTGTTGTTTGGTAAAAATACTATTGCATCTGGTCTCAGAGTGTTTCTTTGTGAGTCTTGAGTGGTAAAGGAATATTGTATTTCAAAATCGCGGTTAGAGATAAGCCCAGAAGCTTTTAAGATATTTTCTAAGGTAATTTCCGCTAATGTTCCGGCGCCAGCAGGAGAGAGTAAAGCTTTCTTTACTTGCTCCACAGTGTGTTTTGAATTTTTGACATCATTATTTAATATCGCAATTGTGTTTGTTATACTCTCAAAGTGTTTATATAGATCAGAAGTAGTTTTTGATATTTTTTCTTCAGATGCTTTACTTTCGTGTTTATGTTTTTCTAATAACTCGTTTGTAAGTTTTGATGCAGTATCAAATATAGCAGCTTTTGCTTGATGTAGAGCTTCTGTACGAGATGTTTCCCAATCTAGAAAGCGTTTTTCTAGTTCTTTGTTAGAGTGTTGTTGGATCTCTAACATTTTATTGCTTTCATGTAATTTGTTTTGAACGTCAACATAAAATCCTTTTATTTTTTCGGATTCATTTTCAAGCTTAATAATTAATTCTTTGTAGTGATCAGTCTGTGCTAATAGTTTTCCATTTGCTGACAGTAGAATCTCGATTTTGTTTTGTAAGTTACTTTTTTCTCTGGTTCGCATCATTGTAATTATAGCTAGCAGTAATAATACTGAACCAATTATTAAATATAGAATCATAATTTATTTGTGTTTTGTAGTTAGGCATTATATGTTCTAAAATAAATATAAACTAGTTAATAAATATAAAAAGTAAATAATGAAAATATCGGCTTTAGTTTTGGCAGCAGGTGCTGGTAGTAGGATGATGTCTGTTCTTCCAAAGCCTTTGCATAAAATTGCTGGATATCCAATGATTGATCACGTGCTTAAGACTTTGTTTGGTCTGGGTATAAATGATATACGTGTGGTTATAGGCCCAAACATGGATAATCTAGAAAAGCACGTTCTGGGAACAAATAAAGAGATAAAGATTTTGGTACAACAAGATCGGTGTGGTACTGCTGATGCAGTGAAAGTAGGGTTAGATAATCGCTATGATGATTTGTTGGTGTTGTTTGCAGATACTCCTTTTATTAAAGACGCGACGATAAAAAAAATGTATGAATTGTTACACGAAGATCATAAAAACAATGCGGTTGTGGTGGCTGGATTTGTAGCAAAAGATCCTGCGGCTTATGGTAGATTAGTTGTTGATAATAATAACATATTAAAACAAATAGTTGAGTTTCTAGATTGTGACGACACACAGCAGAAAATAGGGCTATGCAATTCTGGTATCATGCTCATAAACGCTACGCATGCGTCTGAATTATTAAACGAAATCAAAAATAATAATGCTAAAAACGAATATTACCTCACAGACCTAATACATATCGCGCATGCTAAGAAGTTGTTCTGTAAATATATTGTGATAGATGAGTCAGAAGCTGTTGCTGTTAATTCTAGGATGGAGTTAAATCAGGCTGAAAAATTGATACAAGAAAAGCTACGTGATAGATTCATTCATAGCGGTGTTACTATTGTTGATAAATCTTCGGTTTTTTTTGCTATTGATACGGTGATTGAACAAGATGTTATTATTCATCCACATGTTGTTTTTGGTCCTAAAGTAAAAATTCATTCTGGAACTGAGATAAAATCTTTTTCGCATATTGAGGGTGCTAGTATTGGAGAAGATAATATTATAGGCCCATTTGCAAGAATAAGGACAGGAACAGAAACATTAAACAATGTTTCTATAGGTAATTTTGTTGAAATAAAAAATAGTGTTGTTAAAGAAAAAACCAAAATAAATCACTTGTCTTATATTGGTGATTCATATATGGGAAAAAAAGTAAATATAGGTGCGGGAACAATTACATGCAACTATGATGGGTACAATAAGCATATTACTAAAATTCTTGATGGCGCGTTTGTTGGTTCAAATGTTTCTTTGGTTGCGCCTGTATCAGTTGGTAAGGAGTGTATTATTGCTGCTGGTAGTGTTATTACTTCAGATGTGGATGATCATGATTTGGCAGTGGCTAGAGTGGAGCAAAGAAATTTTGCAAATAAAGCTTCTTATATAAGAAAACGTAAAAACTATAAAAAAGATAACCAGTGACAGCATTACCTGCAAGAGTGCACAATAAAATTGTTATTGTTGACGGTTATAGTTTTGTATTTAGGGCATATTATTCTATGCCAGCGTTATCTAGACCTTCTGATGGCACCCCTGTTGGTGCAGTATATGGTTTTACTTCAATGATGATGCGTCTTCTTTTGGATATGAAACCAAGTCATATAGTTGTTGTTTTTGATTCTGGTACTAAAAATCATCGACATAGACTTTTTGCTCAATATAAAGCAAATAGACCTCCAGCGCCAGAAGATCTTATTCCTCAATTCCCATTAGTAAGAGAAGCAGCCAGGGCACTTAATATACAAGTGCTAGAAAAAGATGGGTATGAAGCGGATGATATTATTGCTACTTTAGCAAGGATAGCGCGTGAAAATAAAGAAGAGGTGGTTATAGTATCGTCAGATAAAGATCTGATGCAGTTAGTCAATGATCATATAGTAATGTATGATGCGATGCGTTCAAAAGTTATTGGAGAAGAAGAGGTAAAAGAAAAGTTTGGTGTAGAACCAAGGCTTATTGGAGATCTTTTGGCTTTAGTTGGAGATGCAGCTGATAATATTCCTGGTGCTCCTGGTATCGGTCCAAAGACTGCCACAGAACTCTTGAATTGTTATGGAAGTTTACAAAAAATCATAGAAAATGTTGATAATATAAAACAAACTAAGCGTCGTGAATCTATTGTTGCCAATATTGAGTCCATATATTTGTCAAGAAAATTGGTTGCTTTAGTTGAAGAGGTCAAGCTTGATATATCGTTTGATAAACTTAAGACTCAAAATATTATACAAGAAGTATTGATAAATTTTTTACAAGAGCAGAACTTTAAAAGTTTAATTGTCAGAGCAGAAAAAGAGTTTCGTTGTTATGTTGGTCATGTAGAAGCAGAGAAAGAAATACCTCTAAATGAATCGGTCATTAGGGTTGTGCAAACTTTATCAGATCTAGAGGATCTGACAAAAATTATAAGGTTTCACGGAATATGTTCTATTTATTTGCAATCTAATTTTAAAGAAAATATAGAAATCAAAACTCTGGCAGATATATATGGTATTTCGGTGTTTATAAATGCACAAAATGTATTTTATATCCCATTAAGTGAAAAACGTGATATGCAGATAACTATTGATTTGTTTAGTCAGTCAGAATCTGTTCAAGAAAATAATATGATATTTTCTGATTTTATAAAGTTAATACTGCCAGTCCTCCAAGATGTTTCTGTAAAAAAAATATTCTATAATTATAAGTTATTCTTGTGGCTGTTATCTGACTTTTCAGTGAAGGTATCTGAAGCAGATGATATTATGACAATGTCTTATTCTTTGGGTGCAGGAATGAGTAATGGTTCTTTTTGTGAGTTGCTAACATTATACCTAAATGAAGCAGAGTTGTTGCATGATACAAGTATTACAAAATTAAGACAGGCTTTTGAAAGTTTATCTGCTGATGATAAAAAACGCTATATTACAAAAAAAGCTTTTGATATTTATAGAATCTTTGAAATTTTAAGTGCAAAACTCATCAAAGATCGCTGTGCTAGTTTATATTATTCTGTTGATAAACCTTTATCATCTGTAGTATCAAAGATGGAGATAGATGGAATCAAAATAGACGTATTGAAAATAAAAAATCTTAAAGATGATTTGGATAAACAATTAGAGAAATTATCTAGGGAAATTTATGATATAGCAGGTACAGAGTTTAATATTGCTTCTACGCAACAGTTGTCTGATGTGTTGTTTAATAAGTTAGATCTGAAAGCTGGTAAAAAATCTAAATCTGGCAATTATAGTACTGATGTTAATATTTTAGAGAGCTTGCAAATAGAAGGACATCAGATAGCTGATGTGTTGCTTGAATGGCGAAAATTGTATAAATTGAAAACAACTTATACTGATAGTTTGTTAAAGGAGGTTGATAACAATCAAAGAGTTCATACTAAGTTCTCAATAGCTTTTACATCTACTGGGCGTTTTAGCTCTGTGTCTCCTAATTTACAAAATATACCAATCAAAACAGAAATCGGGAATAAAATTAGAGGAGCATTTGTTGCTTCCAGCGGCTATAAATTGGTTTCAGCTGACTATTCTCAGGTAGAGTTAAGAATCTTAGCAGAGATAGCTAATGTTCCTTCTTTGAGAAAGGCTTTTGTAGATGGTATGGATGTTCATACTATAACAGCTAGTGAAGTTTTTGGGATTAAATATGATGAAGTAGATGGTGATCTAAGACGCAAAGCGAAGATTATTAATTTTAGCATTATTTACGGTGTGAGTAGTTTTGGTTTGGCACGAAATCTTGGCATGTCTTTACAGAAAGCCAAGGATCTTATTGATAAATATTTTAAGAAATATCCAGAAATTCTCCAATATATGGAGACTACAAAAGCCTTTGCAAGAAGATATGGTTATGTAGAAACGATGATGCGGCGTAAGTGTTTTATAAAAAATGATTCTAATGGGAACGGACAAACGTTTCTGGATAGAGCGGCTATTAATGCTCCTATACAAGGCAGTAATGCCGATATTGTGAGAAAAGTTATGGTGATGCTCGATAACAAGATATTACAGCATTCCCAAAATAAAATTAGAATGATCTTGCAGGTTCATGATGAATTGCTTTTTGAAATACAAGATAGTCTTGTAGAGCAATATGTGCCTTTAATTAAAGGCATTATGGAAGCGAAGTTCTTAAAGGTTGTACCATTGGTTGTTGATATTAATATTTCAAACAATTGGATAAAAAACTAAAAAATCCTAGATTAATTAGTTGTAGACATGTATATTAATCACATTATTAAAAGTTTATAAAAGATATGAGTTTTAAATTAGATTCTGTAGTTATCTCAGGAAAGGAGGTGCTGCCTATTATAGAGGGTGTTAAAGGGATAGGTATTAGTTCAGGAAAGTCTTCTGGGGCTTTTGCACAGGCAGGCGCAGTTGGAACTTTTTCTGGCGTTAATGCTGAGAGATACGATGAGCA
>JAGORE010000020.1 GCA_018062985.1 Rickettsiales bacterium
CTTTTGATGTACCATTCTTTATTAGCTTTGTGCTACCGCAACCTTTGCATATATCCATATAACTTCCTCTTTTTCAAGAGATAATATAGAAATACAAACTAATAGCAATCTTTATTTAGCAAACCCTTATAAATAGTTATTATGCTGTTTACAAAACTTTGGTGTGTTGATATAGTTTTGCACATATTTTAAATATTGAGTGTGGTTATGAGTAAAGTGATTGTTGTTACTGGTGCTGGTGGTTTTATAGGTGGGCATTTAGTAAGGCATTTAGTAGAAAATGGTGCAAATAATGTAAGAGCCATAGACATTAAACCAAAAAATCAATGGTATCAGTTACAGGATAATACTGAGAATTTACAATTAGATTTAAGGGAAAAAGATAATTGTATAAAAGCATTAAAAGGTGTTGACGTTGTATACAATCTTGCTGCAGATATGGGTGGCATGGGCTTTATAGAAAATAATAAAGCTCTTTGTATGTTATCAGTATTAATTAATACTCATCTTCTAATGGCAGCAAAAGAAGAAGGATGCTCACGTTTTTTCTTTTCATCATCTGCATGTGCGTATAATGTTTCAAAACAACAAGACAGTGATGTTGTTGCTTTAAGAGAGGAGGATGCATATCCAGCGATGCCGGAAGATGGTTATGGCTGGGAAAAACTTTTTAGTGAAAGAATGTGTCGTCATTTTATGGAAGACTATAATATTACTGCAAGAGTAGCAAGATATCACAATGTTTATGGGCCTTGTGGAACGTATGATGGAGGGCGTGAAAAAGCACCAGCAGCTATATGTAGAAAAGTGATACAATCAATTCTTTCTGGTAACAAAGAGATTGAGATTTGGGGTGATGGTATGCAGACAAGAAGCTTTATGTATATTGATGACTGTATTAAAGGAACGATTGATATTATGAATAGCGATATTACAGAGCCAATTAACTTAGGTAGTAGTGAATTGGTATCTATCAATCAAATGACAGATATTGTTGAAGATATCGCAGGAGTAAGGCTTCAAAGAAAATATAAACTAGATGCACCAAAAGGCGTTCAAGGTAGAAATAGTGATAACACTAAAATTATGGATCGTTTATCTTGGGAACCATCAATATCCCTAAGAAATGGGCTGGAAAGAACTTATAAATGGATATACGATGAAATATCAAGTGGACGTAATAGTGCTCACTTTAACTAACTAGTATATATGTCAAAGATTCAAATTGCTTTATGTCAAATTAATCCTATAGTTGGGGATCTTCAAGGTAATGCTGAGAAAATTATTGACTACATAACAAGACATGATTCTTCTGATGTTATCGTCTTTCCAGAGTTAGCGCTAATAGGCTATCCACCTGAAGATTTAGTGCATAACAGTGCGTTTTTATCAGAGCATAACAAAATTTTAGACACTATTGTTTTTTATACTAGCAAAATAAAAAGTCATATACTTCTTAGTACGGCCTATAGATTAAAAGGTGAATTATATAATTGTATTTTGGTAATCTCTGATGGTAAAATAAATCAGGCTATACCAAAAATTCACTTGCCAAACTATTCAGTTTTTGACGAAAAACGATTATTTACTCAAGGTAAGTCTGCAGAGATTTTTGAGATTAATAATATAAAACTTGGTGTTCTAACTTGTGAAGATTTGTGGTTTGCAGATGTTAGTAAAGAACTGCTTTCAAAAGGTGCACAAGTGTTGCTGTCATTGAATGCATCGCCATACGATATCAAAAAAATAGACTCTAGAAATGGTATCATTAAGTCAAGAAATAATGAGACTCATTTGCCTATTATATATTTAAACTTGGTTGGTGGACAGGATGAATTAGTGTTCGACGGCAGATCATTCATTGTTGATAAATATGGTAATACTATTCACGTAATGAAAGCTTGGCAAGAAGATGCAGTAGAAATTAATATTTCCAAAGATCTGAATATAAGTGTGCAGTCAAAAATACACAAAGTTTTTTCTATTTCGCAAGAGTATGATATATACTCTGCTTTAATGTTAGGTTTAAAAGATTATACAAGGAAGAACGGGTTTAAGAAGGTGCTTCTTGGTTTATCTGGTGGTGTTGACTCTGCATTAACGGCAGTCATTGCTGTAGATGCTTTAGGATCTGAGAATGTTCGTTGTGTAAGATTGCCATCGATGTACTCTAGTGATCATAGTTTAACTGATGCAGAAGAGTTAGCTGTAAAGCTAGGGGTGCATTTGGATACAGTGGATATTGAAGCCATGTATCATTCTATTGAATCATCATTGAATGATGTTTTTAAGGGATTGTCACATGACATAACGGAAGAAAATATTCAAGCGAGAATTAGAGGTGTTGTGTTAATGGCAATGTCTAATAAGTTCAATAGTCTTTTACTTACTACAGGGAACAAATCTGAAGTTGCGGTTGGTTATGCTACTCTATATGGAGATATGTGTGGTAGTTTTTCGTTGTTGAAAGATATATACAAAACTAGTGTGTTTAATTTGTCTAATTGGCGCAATAAAAATAAACCGGATAATGCCTTGGGGCCATCTGGAATAGTCATTCCTCGAAATATTATAGTAAAACCACCAAGTGCTGAATTAAGGGAAGGCCAAAAAGATTCAGATTCTTTGCCAGAATATGATATATTGGACGATATTCTCAAAGAATTAATTGAAAAGGAAACGGAGTTAGATAAAATTGTTAATCAAGGATATGACATTGAGTTAGTAAAGCGTATTAGCAATTTGTTGTTTGTAGCAGAATATAAAAGATTCCAAGCTGCGCCGGGGGTAAGAATTACAACGCGAAATTTGTCAAGAGACAGAAGATATCCAATAACAAATAAATTTAGGTTTAAGTAACGTATGAAAAAAATCGATAAAGTAAAGAAATATTGGGATACGCAGCCATGTAATATTAAACATTCAGATCTTCCTATGGGTACAAAAGAATATTTTAATGCTGTAGAAAAACGAAAATATTTTGTTGAGAGTCATATACCTAAATTTGCTGATTTTAAAAAATGGAAAGGAAAAAAAGTGCTAGAAATAGGTTCTGGTATTGGTACAGATTCAGTTAATTTTGTAAGAAATGGAGCGGATTTAACCATTGTTGAACTGTCAGAGAAAAGTTTAGAAATTACAAAACAAAGGTTAAAGCTATTTAAGCTGAAAGCCAAAGCTATGCAAGGTAATGCAGAAGAACTAACAACATTACTTCCAAAAGGAGAAAAATTTGATTTGATATATTCCTTTGGTGTTATACATCATTCACCAGATCCAAGAAAGATTATTGAAGAAACGTCAAAGCTATTGAAACCTAAGGGTGTGCTTAAAATTATGCTATACGCAAAGGTAAGTACAAAAAATTTCTTGATAAACCTTGGCATATCGCAGCCAGAAGCACAGAATAATTGCCCGATTGCTTTTACATATACAAAACATGAAGTAAAAGATTTGCTATCACCATTTTATAAAAACATATCAGTAGAAAAAGATCACATCTTTCTATATTCCATTCCTGAATATAAAAAATATATTTATAAAAGAAAATTTATTTGGGCTTGTCTGCCAAACTTTTTTATTAAAATTTTGGAAAAGTTGTTAGGTTGGCATTTGCTAATTTCTGCTGAATTGAATAATAAATAATAATTGAACATGATATCTATAATTTTTTATGGTCGAAACGATTCATATGGTTACAATTTACACAAACGTGTTGCAATAAGCTTAAATTGCGTGGCTCACTTGCTCACTGATAAAGATGATGAAATACTTTACGTAGACTATAACACTCCTGATGATCATCCCACATTACCAGAGGCTATATCAGACCTACTAACAGAGAAAACAAAAAAGCACCTTAGAATTTTTAGAGTTAGGCCACATATTCATGAAAGATATGAGAAAAAAACATATCTTAAGGTTTTAGAACCAATTTCACGTAATATTGCATTGAGGCGCTCTAATCCAAATAACAAATGGATTCTTTCTTCAAATACTGACATGGTTTTTGTGCCTAGGAATAAAAAACAAAGCTTAACAGATATCATCACAAATCTACCCGATGGATATTATGGTATTCCGAGATTCGAAATGCCAGAAACATTATGGGAAAGTATAGACAGAAAAAATCCTAAAGAAATAATAACAAAATTTAAAACATGGGGAAAAAATTTTCATATAAATGATGTTGTTTATGGTAGCAAGCTAATATTATATGATGCACCAGGGGACTTTCAATTAGCAACAAGAAAAGATTTGTTTGATATTCATGGTTTTGATGAAGATATGATCATAGGTTGGCATGTTGATTCTAACTTAACAAAGAGAATGTCTTTATACGGCCATAAAGTAACGAGCTTACTAACAGACTTATATGGTTATCATTGTGATCATACAAAACAAGTTACCCCTCCGCATCGTGGCAAGAGGGTTGAAAACTGTACAGATAAGTATGTATATCATGTGTCAACGCCATATTTAAAAAAACAAGCAAAAACCTGGGGTTTACCTGAGGAAGATATTGAAGAAATGAGTTTAGTGAAACAAAGATCTTACGCTTCAGTATTGGATAGAATTTTGCCAGAAAACAAACAAGAGTATATAGAATCTTACTATACAGCAAAAGGTTTTGATGAGGCATATTATGATGTTAATCATGTTATGCCATATCTGCTTGATTTGTTTTATACAATTCCAAGAAAAAATAATATTTTATATATTGGAGCCAATGACAACACATACAGTCTATTGAGTAACGGTTGCAAAGAGTTAGGTTTTGTAAATAAAGTAGAGAGGATTGATATTAGAAAAGATTTTATGAATCGTGATTTAGTAATGAGGTTAGTTAACAGAAGCAATTCTTATGTTATTGATTTTGGTACAGAAGAATGTAATAAAAAACAAAACTTTAAAAAGAAAATATATAAATTTATTCCACTCAGTATGGAAAATAAATTTATAAAAATTATTAATATAATAACTAATAAAGAAAGCAAGTTACCTAATCATAGGAAGGGATTAGTTGTATATGTCAATTCTATTGGTAATCGTTTTTTTGAGATAGTTAAAGAGACAATAAGTTTTTCTTGTATTCCTTATAGTGCAAGAATAAGACATGGATATGTTATAACTAAGAAGAGGCTTGTTATAAACGCTATGATGATGCTTAAAGTCAAGATGAGACTATCAGTAATTACAAGGGAAATTTATCTATATTCTTGTGATAAGCCGAAGTTATATAGAATTTTAAAAACAATTTATAAATGGAGTGGATTACAATGGATGTTATCTCAGTAATAGGTCTTGGAAAACTTGGTGCACCTATGGTGGCGGTGTTTGCATCTAAAGGTTTTAAGGTTGTTGGTTTAGATATTAATCAGGAATTTGTAAACAAGCTAGCTCAGGGTATTGCACCTGTGAATGAGCCTCAGTTGAAGGATTTTCTTGCTAAGTACAAAACAAATATTTCGACTACCTTAGACTATAAAGAAATTGTAGAGCGCACTGATGTTACATTTATTATTGTGCCAACCCCTAGTGATAAACATGGTGTTTTTTCAAATGATTATGTACTAGCAGTAATAAAAGAGCTAGGTGCTGCATTAAAACACAAAAATACGAAGCATAATGTAGTTGTAACAAGTACAGTAATGCCTGGCTCTACTGACGGTATTATTAAATCTACTTTAGAAAAGGCTTCGGGTAAAAAAGTAGGCCAAGATATAGGTTTGTGTTATAATCCTGAGTTCATCGCGCTTGGTACAGTAATAAGGGATATGCTATATCCTGATATGGTGCTTATTGGTGAATCTGATGTTGAGTCAGGTAATCAGTTAGAAAGAATTTATAATAAAGTTCATGGTGATCATCAACCTTCTATCCAGAGGATGAATTTTGTTAATGCAGAACTAACTAAAATTTCTGTAAATACATTTGTTACTACAAAAATATCATATGCTAATATGATGTCTGACATGTGTGACCATTTAGATGGTGCAGATGTTGATGTTGTTTGTGGTGCTCTAGGGAGTGATTCAAGAATTGGCAAAAAATATCTCAAAGGTGGTTTAGGATACGGTGGACCATGTTTTCCAAGAGATAATATTGCTTTTGCTAAACTTGCAGATCAAATAGGTGCAGATGCAACGCTTGCAAAAGCTACAGATCATATCAATAAGTTGCAACCAAAGCGTGTAGTAAAAAAAGTACAAAAACTTCAAGGAAAAAATGTTACGGTTTTAGGGTTGTCATATAAGCCTGAAACAGAAGTGTCTGAAGAAAGTCAGGGGGTGATGATTGCAAATGAATTAGTGACATTGGGTTATAATGTTAATGTATATGATCCCGAGGCTATGGTTACTGCAAAGAATTCACTTGTGGAAAAAGTAAAATGCTCATCTTCGCTAGAGGATTCATTGCAAGATAGTGAAATAATAGTCATAGCAACACCTTGGAAAGAATTTGATTCTTATTTTAAGGAAAATAATGTTAGTGCAAATGTTGTTGATTGCTGGAAAATTATTAAAAAACAAGGAGGAATTATATGAAAAGTTTTTTTACAAACGTTGCTGATGCAATTAATATTGCGCGCTTGAATCATTTTAAATCTTTAAACCTAACAAAGAAAAGTGATAGAGTTATAGAGGTTGGTTGTGGTCCAGTTGGTTTTTTTACAAAATATCTAGAAAAAAACGTAAAAGAAGTTATTTCCGTTGATGCACGACAAAATTTAATTGAAGAGCATGTAAAGCGCCACCCTCATAGAAGAAATAAAGTGGGGATTGCAAATCTTAATGAAAAAGATAGCTTAAAAAAAATCGGTAAATTTGATTTATGTTTTTGCTATGGTTTACTATATCACCTAAGCAACCCTGCTCAAGCAATTGAAAATATTGCTTCAACATCTCAAATGGTTGTCATATCAACAATTTGTAGCCCTGTAGATAATGGAGAAGTTAACTTTACTAAAGAAGATAAAGATAATGATAATCAAAGCTACGATGGTGATGCTTGCAGACCTGCAAGAGATTGGATAATGAAAGAATTAAAAAAGCACTATCAATTTGTATAT
>JAGORE010000014.1 GCA_018062985.1 Rickettsiales bacterium
ATACAGGAATAATGTCTTTGATGTATGCATCATTTTTAATTTATCTATCAAATCTTTCTTTGATCTTCATTACTCACCTTAATATGCCAGAAAAAACTTTTGTTTTTTATCAATCAGCTACAATGATCGCATATGTTCTTGGAAGTGTACTTGCCACCAGAACCATTAACAAATTAGGTTTGATCAGAACACGCAATCTTGGATCCAGCCTTGCTATAGGAGGTGCATTACTATTTTTTTGCGTGGCCTGCTTTGCAAGCACAACCCCAACCTTTATTACAGGAGCATTTACGTTAATATCCCTAGGTTCAGCATTATCTATGGGAGTTTATTTTGTTAACTCAGTAGAACCATTTCCTACAATGAACGGTAAGGCTATGGCGATGGGAGTTTCATTAAGACAATTACTAACATCTGCTATTATTTTAATATCCTCTGCTTTTTTCAATGGCTCTATAATGCCCGTATCAATTGCCATTTTAGCATTAGCATTCTTATGTATATTATTTTTTAAAAGAATTAGTAAAATCCAAGAGCTAAAATCTAAAAAAATCACACAGTAAGAAATTTTTTTAAAAGATCTAAATCAACCTTGTATCCCATAGCATATTGCATCATGGTTCTTTTTAAAATATCTAGACTATCTATTGTCTCTAATCCTATTTTACGCCCCCAAGACATTAAACCACTATCATTAGCAAATATACCATTTAAACCATCTGTAATCCTAATCATTAACATATTATCGTGCTTTCTCTGCCTTGTAAAAACCTCTAATAATGCTTCCGATCCTATATCCACACCTAAATCTCTATATTCTATCAACAAATTAATGAGCGCATTAATATCTCTGATACTTAAATTATACCCCTGACCGGCGATTGGATGAATAAAATGCAGGCTGTCACCAATAAAAACACTTCTGCCTTTAAAGTACTCATTCATAAAACTTAAAGACAATGGAAATACATTTACCGCACTTGTAATTTTAATATCACCACAAATGTCCTTGCACCTCTCTTGTAGAATTTCTTCAAATAATCTTATATTAGTCTTTACAATATTTTTTGCCGCTGGTTTATCAGCCCAAACCACAGCTGACTCATTCTGACTAGCAAGAGGCAATAACGCAAAAGGACCGTTACGGTAGAAAAGTTCATAGGCATAATTTTTATGCGACAATGAATGCTTTATATTCATAACAAAACAAACTTGGTCATAATCCTTATCAACTGTTGGTAAATTTAACAACTCCCTACCTTTTGATTTTTTACCATCCGCAATAACGCTTAATTTAGCTTTGATTGTTTTACCTGATGAAAGAGTTATACTGCTCAAATGTAGATCTGAATTTATCTCTAAACACTCCGTATTATCAATCACCGTAATGTTTTTACTCTCCAATACTTTGCTATATAAACCTTTCGCTATCTCATCACTAGAGACTAAAAAACCCAAAATCTGGTTATCAACAAGATGATTGTTAAACTCCATAGAATAAGAAGAATCAGCATCTTGAATAAGTATATTGTGTATCTCGCCCGCACCATGCTTTGATACACGATCCCATAACTGATATTTCGCTAGAATTTTCTGTGAGAAATTAGAAATTGCAATAGCTCTACCGTCACGAATTTGAATCTTCTTTGATAAATCACTTTTATCTATTAAAGCAATTTTAAAATCATGCATCGATAACATAGAGGCAAGAGTCAAACCATTCAATCCACCACCTACAACGATAATATCGTAATCTACCATATCTTAAATCGTATGAAAGCCACTTTCTCTTCTAGCTTATTCATGATATAATCAGCAACATCATACCGACTAGACAAACCGAGCATTTTGCCAATCATTGATTCTTTTTTTTCTGCAAAAACAAACTCTACATTATCTCCATACTTCTCTTTCATAACTGAATAGAAATCACCAATACCATCAACTAAGCCAAATTTTTTTGCTGTTACGCCAGCCCAAAACTCTCCACTAAATAACTTTGCTTCTTCAATATTTAATTTCTTACCCCTACTATTTTTGACAAGATTCTGGAAAATATGATAAGTATCTTTTTGTATACTCTCTATAATCTTTTTGTCAGATTTCTTTTCATCAGAAAATGGGTCCCAAACCATCTTACTGTCACCTTGGGTTATTACACGACGCTCAACCCCAACTTTCTTCATTAAATCAACAAAACCAAAGCCAGCAGACACAACTCCAATACTACCAATAATAGACGTATCCAGCGCATATATTTCATCTCCTGCACAGGCTAACCAGTATCCACCAGAAGCCGCAACATCCTCAATAAAGCTATATACAGGCATCTTTTTACTTACAGACAAATATCTTATATATCGATAAATAAGCTCTGATTGCCCTGGTGACCCCCCAGGAGAATTAATTTGCAAAACAATGGCCTTGGCAGATCTATCTTTAAATGCTTTGTCAATATGAATGCGCAGATTATCAAAGCTTATACCACTTCCTCGACGCAACCCACCTTGACTAATCCCAATCACACCACTTAAACGCAACACATATATTTTTTTCTGCCTTTTTCCCTTAAATAAACTCAAGATTTTCTTCAACATGTTCTCTCCTAATCAACATTTGTTACATTTATATGCTCAGCATCTTTTTCAATATCTAAAGGTGCAACATTAGTAATAGCGGATTCTGGAATTTCTTTTTTCTCAGGCTTCGTTACTTCTATCACAGACTCTTTAGGCATATTCTCTTGTTTACCTAGCAAATCGGTATAATCTGGGTTTGCTACTTCTTTCCTAAGAATAAAAGATTTAAGGCGCGCAATATTATCTGGGCTATTCCAATCAAACACTCCTTGTATAGTAGCAATATGCTCCATATGTCCATTTAAAACAAGCGAAACAGGCAAACTATTTAAAGATAGAGCATTAAACCATTTTTGGTCCTTATCAACAAAACTTAACAAGTGACGCAAATGATTCTCTTTATAAAACTCCTTAATCTTCTCTATATTTCTAAAATCTTCGGATACTGGTATAACAATCACTGGCTCTTTTCTAACTAACTTCTGAAAGTGATTTAATTTCTGCATCTCTGAAGCACATTGCGTACACCAGCTTGCCCAGAAATGTAAAATGACAACATTGCCCTCTAAAGAATCTAACAAAACCTCTTGACCCTTTAAGTCATACAAAGGAAATTCCGGAAGAGATTTTGGAGCATGCTCAACTATTTGGCCTTTGACACCATCAAAAGATATCGCTT
Organism: Rickettsiales bacterium; assembly: GCA_018062985.1. Classification (GTDB taxonomy): domain Bacteria; phylum Pseudomonadota; class Alphaproteobacteria; order Rickettsiales; family JABSSG01; genus JAGORE01. Next base: position 3,259 of record JAGORE010000014.1, read on the forward strand.
CTAAAGATATAAACAAACAAAGAACAGTAAAAACTCGAAGAATAATTTGCATCAACACAATAAACTTATTATATAATCTTATATAATTTTTAATTAAATAGCTTAGTAAATACAATGAAAAAATTACCGTTTATACTTTTAAGTATACTTCTACTAACATCTGGGTGCGGAAAATATGGTAACTTAAAACTACCACCCCAAGATAAAAAAGAAAATACACAAACAAAAAAGTAACAGTTTTGACTAATGACAAAAACTATAAAACAGTTACTTTTATCAACAAAAGCAGCCTTAAATAGCACTTTAGAAGCAAAAATATTATTACAACACTTACTCAATATCAGTTACGAAGAAATATTACAAAAAGATAACCAGATAATATTAGACAAAGATATTAGAAACCTTGAACAACTAATCCAAAGACGCCTAGCAAAAGAACCTATTGCTTATATTACTGGCTCTAAAGAATTTTATAGCCTAGATTTTTCTGTAACAAAAAACACCCTGATTCCACGCCCAGATAGCGAAACTCTTATAGACGCCGTACTATCAGAATACGATAAAAATTTCAACGGCAGAATAATTGATTTAGGCACAGGAAGTGGTTGCTTAATCATTACTCTATTAAAGCACCTCCAAAATGCTCATGGAGTAGCAATAGATATCTCAGATAAGGCTTTGGCAGTAGCAAAACAAAACTCGAATAAACACGATGTATCAGATAGGCTAGAGCTACTTAATACCAGTTGGAATAATCTGAAATTAGATACAAAATATGATATTCTTATTTCTAACCCGCCCTATATAGAAACTAATGATATCAATATATTAGAAGATGATGTTAAGAATTTTGAGCCCATAACAGCATTAAATGGTGGAACCGATGGAATGTCATGCTACAAAGAAATCTTTGATTTGAGCAGAAAAACCCTCAAACATCAAAGCAAAATCTTCATTGAAATAGGCCATAATCAAGAAAATCAAATTAGAGATTTATCAATAAAAAAAGGCCTGGTAGTTTTAAAAACTTACCAGGACCTTACTCATATTGTACGTTGCATACAACTAGCTCTAGATTAATCTAGAAACCTAGTTGTTACTTAATTAAAAAAGTCTACTAAATTAACATCTCCTGCAATCGCTGTTTGACATAATTTTGTAAAATCTACAAAGCTATATCCTGAAATATCAAAATCGCTTTTTACAGCAGTACCATCACAAGCACTAGCCTTTAAGCTGTTTATTTCTGCTTCTGGGTACATTATACTTGTAGCTGTTTTTGCAAAACTTAACAAAGTTTGAGCTTCTGCTTCTGCCGCATCTTTTGCAGTATTGCATTGTGTTGTTTCAGCATTAGCTGCTTGAAGAGCTGAATCCTGAGCTGTTGCCGCTTGTTCTAAAGTAGTAACTTGTGCTTTAGCCGCATCTTTTTCTGCAGTTACTGTTTGAAGATCAGTATTGCATTGTGTTGTTTCAGCATTAGCCGCTTGAAGAGCTGCATCATGCGCTGTTGCTGCTTGTTCTAAAGTAGTGACTTGTGCTTTAGCCGCATCTTTTTCTGCAGTTACTGTTTGAAGATCAGTATTACATTGTGTTGTTTCAGCATTAGCCGCTTGAATAGCTGCATCATGCGCTGTTGCTGCTTGTTCTAAAGTAGTAACTTGTGTTTTAGCCGCATCTTTTTCTGCAGTTACTGTTTGAAGATCAGTATTGCATTGTGTTGTTTCAGCATTAGCCGCTTGAATAGCTGCATCATGCGCTGTTGCTGCTTGTTCTAAAGTAGTGACTTGTGCTTTAGCCGTATCTTTTTCTGCAGTTACTGTTTGAAGATCAGTATTGCATTGTGTTGTTTCAGCATTAGCCGCTTGAAGAGCTGCATCCTGAGCTGTTGCCGCTTGTTCTAAAGTAGTAACTTGTGCTTTAGCCGCATCTTTTTCTGCAGTTACTGTTTGAAGATCAGTATTGCATTGTGTTGTTGTACCAATGTTACCCTGATTATTAGCATTTTCCTGTGTTATAAAACGTTGTGCCATAATAATACCTAATGTTTAAATTATATAATTTTGTATGTTAAAATTTGTAAGCAATGCCAAGTAAAACTTCATGTGAACGTAACTTGCCAGTTACAGCATTTCCAAAACCATGAGTACCTGTAGCAGATACGTATTCTGTTGCCGTAGTAACTTTACCTAAATTTACATACTTATATCCTAAATCTGCCGCAATGCTCTTAGTAATTTCATGTTGCGCTCCAACTCCTACTTGCCAAGCCAACTGATTTTTGCTAGCACTTTTAACACTTGCAATCCCTTGCTGTGTAAATTTCCCTGCTTTATTATAAGCACTACCTGCACCAGCCATTACATAAGGAGTAAAACCTTGATAATTTAATATATCATAGTATGCATTTAGCATAAATGCTGTAGACTGGATCTTCTGAGTTTCTTTATCTTGAGTTGCATTATGTCCAGAGTACTTAAAATTACTACGATAAGTTACTGTAACATCACCTCTAAAATCAGGATTATACTGATAACCAAAACCAACACCATAGACTGGAGTGCCTTTTGGTTTTTTGGAATAATCTTTAGAGTTAGGGTTTTTTGCAAGCATATCAAAGCCAGCATCTACTCTAATATAATTTTTATTAAACTGACAATGTGCAGCATCTGCTTTGTGATCCTTAGATCCACAAGCTAGCACTTCACTTGTTATTAACAACGACGATATAGCAATAGACATTAATATCTTGTTTCTTCTCATAAAACCTCTATAATTAACTGTAGTTAGTAAAGTTAAGTAATAACTAATATTTGTAAACATGTAATTTGTCAAATAATAATTTACCTACACACAGACTGTTTAGATAGTTTACAGCACCAAAGCCACACGTTGCTTTCTAGAAATTACTTAAAAACACAACAATACTGTATAACAAAGCAATATATTGCTGGCATTATTTCAACTACTTAGGAAAAGTTACAATTGATCAATCTCAAACAAAACTAGGATTTAAAAATAACCTCAGGATCAGGCAGCAACTCGCCAAACACTTTGTGTGCAATCACGCTGTCAATGATTTCTGGATGCGCACAAACACTTGCATGATCACGACAGTATTCCTTTTTTGTCTTATCATACATTTCATGATAGCCTGCATGCAAAAACTCCACTGGGCTATTATAACCATTTAAGAAAGCTTTATTAAGTTGGGTATCAATAAACCTTTGATAATCACTCTCTATACCAGATCTAACAGATTCTTCTACGGCTTTACTTTCATTTAAATCTAGTTTTAAATTTAACGTGCTTATACATGCGCCAATTTCATCTTGAGTCACATCCTCTTCATCAGCAACTTCACAATCTCCATCACTTATCTTTGATTTTGCCACTTCAGATACTCGCTTTTCTACCTCTGATGATATTCTTTGTGAATACGCAAGACCATTATACCCCCCAAACATGCTTTGAGCGGCATCAGTATCATACAAATTTTGTATGCTTAAATAATCAGCATTTTGAATCATTTGTGAAAACAAACCTTTGTATAGAGATTGATCCAAGACATCTCTTACATAAACTCCTATAGGCTGTTTTTCTTCTTTACCGCCCTTAGAAATTGTAACCACCAAGTTTAAAACCTCACTAGGAACTTTTTCTAGATTATCATTAGCTAAACCTAAGAAAGTACTAAATTTCGCATCAACCACCTTATTATGATCTGGGTGTACTTTCTTCATCAAACTTCTATAGTCTTGCTTATACATCGAATAAGACGAGTAAGGAGCAACTGTCTTTGATTGCAACATTACTTTTTTCAGGTCACTAACATCATCCATCAGTTTTGCCGTGACAAAAAACCTCGCATGCTCTTTAAACAAAGATTGTAATGCAACTTTCCACGTTATTTTTTTAACACCAGCTTTAATAGTATCAAATTTAGTTTCTATCATGTTGCAACCCCTAAATGTAATTCTTTACCTGGATTTATACCACAAAATGGATAAAAAATCAAGAAGAAGTTAATTTTAGTTAATGTGAATAATAACACCTGCCAACAACTCATGCGATTTCAATGTACCTTTGCTTTTGAATTCTAGCCTGTCAGAGGTTAGATTATTGACTGTAAAGCCATTAGCTTCAAATTTACCTAAATTCACAAATTTATAAGAAAAATCGACATGTAATAAATTTGATAACTTATAAGTAGTACCAGCACCAACATTCCAAGCAAATCTATTGACCTTTTTATCAGATGTTGTAACAGATAGAATGCCATCAGCAAAATTAGGATTACTGTATCTCTTAGATTCATTAGCAGAAATTCCAACCCCAAATGTTAGATATGGTGTCATTTCGCTAAAATCAGTGAGGTTTATAGCAGTATTGCACCACAACGTTCTGCTGTCTATTTTTTTATACAACTGCTCTCCAGATGTTTTATTATTTCTGAATTGCAAGTCTATATCGCTACGAAAGAACTCATTAAACCTAAAACCTACTCCCCCACCATAACCAGGTGCATTATTTAATTTCACATTCTTATTTACTTTTAATGGAAAACCATACATCCCATCTGCACGTAAATAGATTTTCTTCCATACTGGTTCACTTGCAGCAGCATTTAAAGATATAAGCATTGCAGCTATAAGTAATTTTTTCATTATTCTCTCCCAATAAAATCATTTTATCTTTTTCAGCATAGTTCCGCTAAAAACAAAGGTCAACTATACTTTGTTTTTTTCTCTTGTTTAACATATCCTTACTACGCATAGCAAGAAAATGATTACTTACAAACCCTTTTTTAACTTCTCCATAATTCAGACTATTGCCGTCAAAAGACATCAAAGCACCTCCCATAGCATTAATTATTGCATGCCCAGCAGCCGCATCCCATTCATATACATCGTTACAACATAAAAATATATCAGCATCCCCCTCTATAAGGGCCCCAAATTTTTGCGCACTAGGTAGCATTTTTAAAGCAGCTTGCGGCGCTAAAATACTACGAATTTTTTGGACCTTTTCTAAATCAGCACGTTTACTCATTATAAACGCCCTAATCTTGTCATCATTCGATCTTTTAATCAGCAACGTTTTATCAATAGACTTTTTAAATACTTGATTATCAAAACCATAGTAACAAAGCCCTTGCACAGGAAAATATAGAAACCCCAATACCGGAACATTATCTTTAATTAAAGCCAGATTAATACTAAATGCATCACTACCTCTAACAAACTCCTTAGTGCCATCAAGCGGATCCAGCAACCAAAAAACCTTATTTTCTACAACCTGATTATTAGATTCGCTTGAATTTTCTTCAGAAATTATCGGGATTCCAGGAAAAAGACTTACTAAACCAGCTGTGATCACTTTATTTGAAGCCATATCCGCTTCAGTCACAGGGGAATTATCACTCTTAAGATGTATTTGTAAATTAGGATAATGAAACTGCTCTAAAATAAGATCGCTTGCTTTCTCAAGCAACTCATAAATCTTATCTACAGATCGAAAAACTTCTATAACCATTAAACACTAATTATTGCCTGACCCTTTATACGCCCAGCTTCGTAATCCTCATGCACTTGACGTACATCATCCAATGTATATTCATTGGTAATATTAGGCAACACTACTTTTTGCTGAAATAAGGCAAAAACTTCATTTGCACTAAGTAACAATTCTGCTCTGTTAGTTTTATAGGTAAACAAATCAGGAAATGTCACAAAATTACATTTTTTAGAAGCTTTTCTTATATCGATCTTATCTACTGTACCATTAATTGCATCATACCCCACAAACAAGCCTAGAGGCATCAAGCAGTCAATAGCCTCATCAAAACTGCCCTTACCAAAAGGATCATAGACAACATTCACCATTTCTCCTTGTGTAAGCTCCTTCACTGCTTCAACCAGACTCTCTTTTCCATACTGAATAACATGATTAGCAAAACCTTTTAGACTATTCTTCTCTTCTTCGTTGTTTACAGTAGCGATTACTTTACATTTATAGTGTCGCGCTAATTTGACTAGAAAATTCCCGACATCTCTCGCTCCATTCATCACAAGTATTGTACTCTTATCGGAGACAAAAAAAGTCCTCCGCAATAAATAATGCGCGCTCATCACTTTATATAATAAGGCAGCAGCGTCTCTATCGCTGACAATATCAGGTATAGGAATTAAATATTTTTCATCCACTACTTGAGACTCCGAGTAAGCACCAAAAGGCATAGTGGCATATGCTACTCTAGTTCCTGGTCCAAATAACTTAACCCCAGGACCAACGGCTTCTACTTTACCAACTGCCTCACAACCAGGTATCAAAGGTGTGTTAAATTCAAAATCACCACGCCTTTGTCTTATATCGTAATTATTTACCCCTATAAAGGTATGCTTAACTATTACATCGGTATCATTAGAAATATTGACCCCTGTATTCGATATACTTAAGACATCCAGTGAACCGAATGAATTTATTACTACAGATTTTGTCATAGTATTTACTTTATTTTTTATCAAAATTCATGTATCTATTAAGAAATAACACTTGAAAGTATTACAAAAAATGAATTACATACTTATTAGCTTTTGTATCTTCTTTGTATCTTTATCAGTAATTACCCTAATATCTATATACAACTATAAGTTAGTTAAAAAAAAGTTTACAAAACTCAAAAAGATACATGTTGTACAAAAAAAAGAGAAATAGACTGATTATCGTTACAGCAATACTAGTATTGGTAACCTGTGCATGCATTTTTGTCTTACAAAACATCCGAAACAATATCGTATTTTTTTATACACCAACTGAAATACACCAAGGATTGATTGATCGCAACAAAACCCTAAGAATTGGTGGTTTAGTTAAACCTGGATCTATTAGTAAACAATATAAAGATCACGAGGTTATAACACAATTTACAATTACAGACTGCACTAATGAAGTACAAATTATATTCAACAAAACTTTACCAAATCTATTCAGAGAAAAACAAGGAATTGTTGCATTAGGCCATTTCAACAACAATATTTTTATTGCTTCTGAACTCTTAATAAAACATAGCGAAGTATATACCCCACCAAATTCAGATACTATAACCAGTCGCGAAGCTTATTGTGAGCAAAGTAAAAAATGACTATAAATACTGGCAACATCTATTTACTCGCTCTTATAATAATATCACTTTTCACATCAATACCTTTTTTTTCTAAAAAACTACCAGAACAAAAACGTACTTACCAAGGTGTCGGGCTTCAGTTTATTGTTATCACATTAGCTCTACTGACATTAATGGATTTGTATATTAGTAGCGACTACAGATTTACTAATGTGGCGCTAAATACACATGCACTTGTCCCGATCATATATAAAATTACTGGGATTTGGGGAAATCATGAAGGCTCAATGCTATTAATTATATGGTTGCTATGTGCCATAAACATAATTTTTCTGCTAAAAAGCAAATTTGATGGCAAGACAAAACAACTGATTCTTACCCTGCAATCTGTATTGGTGTTTTTACTATCTTGCTTTATATACTTTGTTTCAAACCCATTCGTCATGAACGACATATCGCATCTAAAAGGACATGGCTTTAACCCACTTCTACAAGACTATACTCTAGCAATACATCCACCTATTCTTTATTGCGGCTATATTGGTTTATCAATCATTTTTTCTTCATTAATTGTAGGATTAGAAAAAAAACTTATAGATGCTCATTTTTTACGTCTTTTATACGTGTGGATTGCAACCCCTCTAGCATTTCTTACAATGGGAATAAGCCTAGGTAGTTGGTGGGCATACAGAGAATTAGGATGGGGTGGCTTTTGGTTTTGGGATCCGGTAGAAAACATCTCTTTAGTAATTTGGTGCACAAGCATTTCATTACTACACATCGCTAAGCTTAGCTTTACAAGACAAATCTTTTATAAATGGACTGCATTTCTAGGAATTATCTCTTTTATATTAGCTATACTATCTTTACTTTTAGTCCGCTCTGGAGCATTAGTCTCTGTACACAGTTTTGCTATAGATACAGACAAAGGTATAGGCTTAGCCTTAGTTCTAATAATTATTAGCACTATCTCAGCAAGATATTGGTTGAAGTATCAAAATTTTATTCAAACACACAACACTTCTACATCCTTCTTTAGCAAAGATTCTGGTATTATATTACAAAATATTTTTGTTATGACCACGTGTTTGGTCATTTTAATCGCTTTGCTGTATCCTGTGTTTCTTGGGATATTTACACAACAAACTATTTCTGTGGGAGAGCTATTTTATACCGAAACTCTAAAATTTATCTTTTTACCCACAATAATACTAATGATCTCTTTTCCGTTTTTAAAATGGGAGAAAGATAATATAAAGAAACACCTACTCTCTTTAGCATCATCTCTGATATCAGCTACCCTAGCAACAATTGCAATTAACTATACTGAACCAATATCTTCACTAGGAGCAAACCTATACATCGGCTCCTCAATTGCATGTATTATCTCTATTATTTTATATTGCAAAGCAGAAACTCTAAAAAAAATCCCAATGATATTAGGGCATTTAGGAATGATAATACTAATACTTGGTGCGGCATTTTGCTGGTCATGGCAACACGAAGAAAACACCACACTCTCCGAAAAACAAAAATATCAAGATACGAAAGGTTATGAAATTATCCTAGAAAAGATTACCTATCAGCAAAAAGATAACTATCTGAGTAGATCTGCCATAATATCTCTATACAAAAACAAACAATACCTCGGCATCGCTAAACCAGAAACTAGATTCTATCCAATAGAACAAACTTTTACCCACGAAAGCAGCATTATCCATACACTCTCTGGAGATATTTATTTTACTCTTGGAGAAATCACAAATAATAAGAATTTAAGTATAAAAATAAAATACAAACCTTTTGTTTATTTAGTCTGGTGTGGTAGTGTATTAATGGTAATAAGTATATTTATGCGTATATTTACTAAAATAAAAAATGAAAAAACAGATAATAAAAACACCAGCCAAAATTAATTTGTATTTACACGTCACTGGCAAGGATAGGCGTGGTTATCATTTATTAGATACTCTCGTCTGCTTTCTTCCTGATCTAAGTGACACTATCACGATAAAAGAAATTGATCAGAACAATCATATTATTGATATTAGCGGCCCTTGGAAAGAACAGCTTAAAGGACCAAATATTATAGAAGCAACCTTAAGCAAGATCTCTCATTTACTTGAAACAAAATTTCATATTAATTTAGAAAAAAACATTCTAGTTGGTGCAGGATTAGGTGGTGGATCAAGCAATGCTGCACATATTCTATTGCATATTTTAAGACAGTATAAAATCAAAATGTCAGAACAGGATGTGTTGCAGATTCTCTCAGCTCTAGGGTCAGACGTTCCTATGTTTCATTACAATAAGGCATTATATGCTTTGGGAACAGGAGAGGTTATTTTTCCACTAGAATCTTTTCCTGATAATTTATTTGCATTGTTAGTATACCCCAAAAAACCACTAGAGACAAAAAAAGTATATGAAAACTACAATGCAGAATTTACACAAACCTTAAAACATAATTATCGACCAGATATCCATGAGTTAATAGCATTGCTACAACGCTCGAAAAACGATCTATATCAAAGCAGCATCGAACTATTACCTGAGTTAGAAAATATCTTACTGTACATCAAATCATTAGAAGGGTGTATTATAGCAAGAATGAGTGGCAGCGGATCAGCATCTTTTGGTTTATTTACGGATCAAAACAAACTAAACTTAGCTGAAAGATTTTTAAAAGAAAAATTACCAAATTTTTTTATAACCAAAAGCAAGGTAAATTAATGATAAATTTTTTAAAATTTAAAAAAGAAGATCCTATATATCCAAATTTTAGCAAACGAATGCTTTCTTCAGTAATAGATCTAATGTTGGTGTATCTAATATTAACACCATTATGGCACTTCTTATCCTTAATTATTTACGCAGGTCCATCGCCAGTATCGCAACTGCGCCAGATAATCACAACAACAATGGAAACTGCTCAGAACAACCCAGCATCTATTAATCTACAACAAGAATATATGACTTTCATAAATCAACAGGGTTATTGGCCATTTATACAAGAACAAGGAATTCAACTTATAATCCTTGGATCTGTAATGCTATGGTTTTGGATCAAATACAACTCTACCCCGGGTAAACTTATCTTATCTTTACAAATTGCTGACTCTAATAGCCTTCAAAAACCAAGTAAATTCAAACTGATTTTGAGAATGATATCTTGCACAGTCTCAGTTATACCTCTTGGTATCGGATTTATTACAGCCATATTCAACAAGGAAAATAGAGCCTGGCATGATTTGTTATCTGGAACAGTGATCATCAAAAAAAATACAAAAAAGTAATACATGACTACTTTGCACAATAAAATCTTTGGAATACTTGGACTAGGAATCTCGAACAAAGCAGTGCTAGAATTTTTTATTAATCATAATCATAAGTTTATTATCTGGGATGATACTCAAAAATCATTAACTGCTTTAGCTATAGAAATAAAAAAAGACTATAACTTCGATATAGTCCCATTTATAAAAACACCCGAGAGCTTAGAGTGGAGTAACATTGACTATTTGGTAATGTCACCTGGAATTCCATTAACACACCCGGAACCACATAAGATAGCAAGCATAGCAAGACAGAACGGCATCGATATAATTTGCGATATTGAATTATTTTATTTATTTTACCCCAATAATAAATATATAGGCATTACTGGAACAAACGGTAAATCTACAATCACCGCTCTCACATACCATATTCTTAATAGTTACACTCATAATACATTAATTGCAGGAAACATTGGCAAACCTATTTTTTATTTAGAAGATCCAGAAGATAAAATTATAGTCCTAGAAATTTCTTCATATCAAATTGATTTATTACATAAAACACGTTTTTTTGTTTCATCACTAAGTAACGTTACTCCTGATCATATTGATAGACACGGCTCATTTGAGAATTATACAAAGATAAAATTTAAACTTATTTCCGAACTCACCACCGGAACGGCGGTTATTAATATAGACTCTGATCTCACTGAAACTCTATATAGAAAGTTGATCAAAACAAAACATCATACAATCCCAACATCAACAAATATAATTCTAGAAAAAGGGATCAGCCTTATAAACAACACAATAACTGATAATATACATCACCAAACTCTCGATCTAGCCACTAATAAATCTTTAGTCGGACAGCATAACGCTCAAAATATAGGCATAGCCTTTGCAATCGCTTCTTCTGTAATACCAATCACCCCTGAAGACCTAAACAAATCCATTGCTTCTTTTCAAGGGTTAAAACACAGAATGCAATTTATTAACCACTACAAAAACATGGTGTTTATTAATGACAGTAAAGGCACAAATGCTATTTCCACTCTTTATGCTTTAGACGGCTGTAAAAATATCTTCTGGATTCTAGGAGGCTTACCAAAAGCCGATGGCATAGACCCTTTGATTCCCTTTTTTAAAAATGTGAAGCATGCATTTGCAATAGGTCAGGCAAAAGAAGAGTTTGCTAAAATTCTAAAAATACATAATGTACCTTGTACAATTAGTGGAGATCTTAAACATGCATTCAAAGATGCCACAGATCAAGCAGAACAACAAAAAGAAGAAATAACAATATTGCTCTCTCCAGCCTGCGCCTCATTTGACCAATGGAAAAACTTTGAAGAACGAGGAGATGCGTTTATAAAACTCGTAGAAGATTTTATTAAAACAAAAAAAGATGCTTAATTCTTATCGCATAGGTCTTTTGTCAGAATGGCTAGCAGAGCTTTTTCTAAAGCTTAAATTATATAAAATTCTCTATAAACGATATAAAACTCCAGTAGGAGAAATTGATCTAATATGCAAGAAGAATAATACAATTATTTTTTTTGAAGTTAAGTACCGAAAAACTCTCTTTCACGATGACAATGTGGTACAAAACAAACAAATACATAGAATCAAGAATGCAGCATCATTTTTTATAGCTCGACATAGTATTTATCATGGCTTCAATATTCGCTTTGATCTATTAATTATTAATAATAAGCTATCAATTAAACATCATCATAATGTTTGGTAAACTCATAAATACACTTCAACAATATTTAGCAATACAAGCTTTCTTACGATTAATCAAAAAAGAAGGCTTAGAGTATGCTGGATATATTTCTTACTTAAACTTCTTTTCAGTATTTCCTTTATTTATAATTTTAATTACTTCTATTAGCATCTTTGATGAAACAAAAATCGTACTAAAAATAATCAACACAATAATAAACAGCGTTCCAGACTATGCATCTGATGCTGTAAAGAACAGAATACAAGAAATAATTAATGGCCCCCCTACTAAAATTATAAGTTTAGTATTTATAGGCGCATTGTGGACTACAGCCTCTTCACTTGAAGGATTAAGAACAGCCTTTAATAAAATCTACGATTTACCACAACCACAGTTTTTCTTAGTTACTAGATTACTGAGCATTCTTCAGTTTATTATTACTGTCATATTGCTTATCTTCACTATCGCTTTATTAACGATCCTACCAAAATATCTGACATTAATTCTAAGTTTCACAGGCATTTCTTTCGAAGAAAAGCTAGAACCACTAAGACAAATACTCTCTTTTATTACAATCGTAATACTTGTCTGTTCTTTGTACTACCCATTAATCAATAGAAAGGTTACAATCAAAGAACTAATCCCTGGGGCTATTATTAATGTCGTCCTTTGGATATTAACAGCAAAAGTAATGGCTTATTTATTATGGTCAGGAAATTCTTTACTCCAATTTAATATAGTTTACGGAAGCCTAGGTAGCATCATCGTAGCATTAATCTTTTTTTACATAGCAAATTTATCATTATTATATGGCGCATCGTTCAACTATGTTTTACATAGACGAACTTCTCATGATAAAACGTTTATAAAAAAGAGACAAAATAAAGACTAAGATATTTACCAGAATTATTGATGGCCCTGAAGGGCTATCGATAAAATAAGATAACAGCAATCCAAGAGAAACAGAGACCATTCCTAGAATAATGGATTTAACTACCATAGCCACAGGATTAATGCTGATATTTCTTGCAGCAATAGCAGGAGTAATTAACAAAGCAGTTGCTAATAACGCCCCTACTATTTTTAAGGTAAACGATACAATAAAAGCAACGGCTATCATTAATTCTAACTCAATCTTCTTGGTGTTATAACCTTCAATAATTGCTAGGTCTTCATTGATAGAGCTGAGCAATACGGCTTCCCATCTATAACAAAGCCACCCTAGAATTAATCCCGATATACACGATACATAAACAATATCAGACGTAGTCACTAATAAAATATCTCCAAACAAATACGAAAAAATATCGGTTTGCTGACTATTATTTATAAAATTTATTAGGAATAATCCAACTGCTAGAAAACCATAAGAAAAAATTATGACCAAAATATCATTGATTTTCTCATGTCGCAAATAGACTATTATTCCTACAAATACCACAGCAGTAACAACAATAGAAATCTCCACATTAATATTATAAAATAGAGCAATTACTATTCCCAAAACAGAGGCATGAGCTATTGAATCACCTATATAAGGAATTTTCCGCCATAACATTACACTACCTAAAGGACATAAAGAAAGCGATAGCATTATACCAACAACAAGAGAGTTTATTAAGAACCATTCTACCATTTTAATTCTCGTGAGAATGTTGATAATACGAAAAAATATCTTTTTGCCTTTTACCGTGAAACATTTTTTCATAATGCTTATTTTTACTGATAGCCTCAGGTAACCCAGAACAACATATAATTTTATCTAGACACAGCACATTATTTGAACTACTCATAACCGTATATAAGTCATGCGAAATAAGCAAAATTGTTTTGTGTTTCTCGTAACATAATTTTTCTATATTATAATAAAACTCTTTCTGACCCACCACATCCAAACCCTCTGTAGGCTCATCAAGAATCATGACATCGGGGTTAGCAACCAATAACCTTGTAAACAAAACTCTTTGAAGCTCACCTCCAGATAATTCATGTAATTGCTTATCAAGCAATCTTTCTACTTTCTGTTGGCAGGCTATCTCATAAAATTCTTGTACAGCAATTTTTTTATTGAAACACAACAAAAGAAACTGTTTCGACGTAATGGGCATTAGATGATTTAAGTGTATTTTCTGAGGCATATATCCTACGGTCACTTTCTTATCCCGAGTAACTATACCAGATGTAGGAAATAAAGATCCAGCAATAATCTTACCTAAAGTGGTTTTGCCACCTCCATTCGGCCCTATAATTGTAGTAATAGTTGATTTATGCAATTCTAGATTTATCTTCTCTAATACCGCAACACCATTATAAGAGAAGCTTACATCTGAACATGACATTATGAGCTTGTTCATATTAAGCCTCTATCAATCTAAAGAATGATTATAACTAGTATGCAGATTCTTCCAAGGATTTGAGACTCTGTAATTGAGATTCATTTTCTTCATTATCTCTAAGCATATATCCTCTACCCCAAACTGTCTCAATATAATTGCGTCCTTTTGAAGCTTCGTATAGTTTCTTACGTAATTTACAGACAAAGACATCTATAATTTTTAATTCTGGCTCATCCATACCACCATAAAGATGGTTCAAAAACATTTCTTTTGTTAGTACAGTGCCTCTACGCATAGCCAGCAACTCTAAAATAGCATATTCTTTACTTGTCAAATGCAAAGGTTTGCCTGCTACTTCTACTGTTCTGCTATCAAGATTGACACATACTTGATCAAATCTTAGAACTGATTCCGCATGACCTTTCGAGCGTCTAACAACAGCTTGAATTCTAGCAATAAGCTCTCCTCTATTAAACGGCTTAGTCAAATAGTCATCAGCGCCCAAACCAAGGCCCTTGATTTTTTGTTCAGTACCAGCTAAGCCTGAAAGAATTAATATAGGAATTTTTATTTTAGCAGATCTTAATCTTAACAACACTTCGTATCCATCAATATCTGGAAGCATTAGATCTAGGATTATCAAATCATAATGATTGTATAGTTTGCTAATTTCAAGGCCTTCTTCACCTCTTTCAGCAGTATCACAAATAATACCTTCAGAAGCTAAAGCTAACTCTATTGACCTTGCTGTTGCGCTATCATCTTCTATTAACAATACTCTCATAGAAATCTCCTAAAATATATCTCTTCATAAATCTAAAATAAGGCTGAGTGTAACTGATAACCAAGTTATAATCAATCCAAAAAATTAACTTTTTATATTTTTCTTAACTTTTATAACTTTGTAGTATTTTTACATATACAAACAACGACAGATGCTTTATATACCAAGCTAAATACAAACAGTCCCACCTTCAAAAAAATCGACAATAATCATTGGCTTAGCAACATCTGTAAAGGTTAATTTTTTAATTATTTATACCAAAATTTAAAGAAACAGTAAGGTTATAACCAGGTGTTGACCGATCTCTTTTCGCATGGCTCTCCATTAAAGCTCACACAAGGGCTTTTGATATTTTTATGGGACCCAGAACAAGATGCCAAACAAATCAGAACAATTGTCATAAAAAAATACTTCATTTTTACCTTTAGCTATAGTTTGAGTCAAACTTTAGAGTAGCATCCAATTAGAAAAATTTATATTCTTCCATGACAATGTTTGAATTTTTTTTCAGAGCCACATGGACATGTTTCATTTCTACCAACTTTGGCTCCATTGTGGCTTAGAATCTCATGTTTAGAAGCCACATCTTCCCTACCTTCATGCATAGGAACATTCTCTCTCTCATTTGGAGCATGAACATCATCGTTGGTGTGCTCTATCTCCATTCTACAAATACGGGTAATGTACATCTCTTTTAAACTAGACAACATATGCGCAAAATAATTAAAAGCTTCGCGCTTATACTCACTTAACGGATCTTTTTGTCCAAAAGCCCGTAAATAAATACCATGTCGCAAATGATCCAAAGATAAAAGATGATCTTTCCATAACTGATCTAAAGTAATAAGCAAAACACGTTGTGTGGCAGCTTTAAACAACTTACTACCAAATTTCTTGTGCTTTATATCTAAAATTTTTCTTACACCACCATTAAGATAGTTTTCTAAGTACTCTTTAGATTTATCGTTATTTTCACCTATTTGGCTCTTGATAGCCAAATCTGTTCCATATACTGCAAATAAGCGCTTAGCCAATCCGTCAACACTCCATTCTTCTTTAAACTTGTTTTCTGGTATATACTCAGAAATTAACTCAGAATTTAAATCTTTATATATATCATCAACTATATCCAAAATATCATCATTAGACATAATTTCCTGACGCTGCTCATACACAACCTTTCGTTGATCATTCATTACGTTATCAAACTTAAGTAAGTTTTTCCTAATTTCATAATTTCTATGCTCAACTTTTTGTTGGGCTTTAGCAATCGTCTTGGTGATCATCGGATGAAAGATGGCCTCACCTCTTTTTAAACCGAGAGTCTTTAAAATAGCTGAAATATTCTGCGAAGCAAAAATCCTCATAAGATCATCTTCTAAAGAAATATAAAATATTGTACGCCCAGGATCACCCATTCTTCCAGATCTTCCCCTTAGCTGATTATCTATACGTCTACTTTCATGTCGTTCGGTACCAATAACTAGAAGTCCGCCAGCTTCAAGAGCTCTTTGTTTATCTTCTTCAACCTGTGCTTCTAGTTGCGCTAAGCTTTTTTTGCTAAAAGCATCTTCTTTTGCTAACATCTCAGCATTCCCACCAAGCTTGATATCAGTCCCTCTACCAGCCATATTTGTGGCAATTGTAACTGCATTAGGCTGACCGGCCTGAGCAATAACATACGCCTCTTTTTCATGGTTTTTTGCATTAAGAATATGATGCTTTATTTTCTCTTTCTTTAAAAGCTTCGAGATAAATTCAGACATCTCAACACTAGCTGTCCCCACTAAAATAGGCTGACCATTTGCATGGCACTTTTTGATCTCTGCTACAATAGCTTCAAATTTTTCTTCAGAAGTTCTATAAATCTGATCATCTTCATCTTTACGAATCATTGGATTCTTTGTAGGAATAACTACAACCTTAAGACCGTATATGTCTTGCAATTCAACAGCTTCAGTGACAGCAGTTCCTGTCATTCCAGAAATTTTCGGATAAAGCCTGAAGTAATTTTGAAAAGTAATCGATGCTAAAGTTTGGTTTTCATTCTGAATAGACACATTTTCTTTTGCTTCCAAGGCCTGATGCAATCCGTCAGAAAATCTTCTTCCTTCCATTACGCGACCCGTAAACTCGTCAATAATCATAAGCTGATCATCTTTGACCAAATAATCCACATCTCTTCTAAAGTTTTTATGAGCTTTTAAAGCCTGATTTACATGATGAATAACATTTATATTATCTATATCAAATAAGCTTGTGTGCTTTTGTATCACGCCCTTTTTGATCATAGCTTCTTCTATAAATGAAACTCCAAGATCAGTTAACGATACGTTCTTAGATTTTTCATCTATTTCATAATGTTCTTTTTGCAATAAAGGGATTACAGAGTTGGCAACATGATATAATTGAGAAAAGCTATCCGAAGGACCAGAAATCACCAAAGGCGTCCGTGCTTCATCAATCAAAATAGAATCAACTTCGTCAATAATTGCATAGTTAAACGATCTTTGTACGGACTGATCAACAGCGTATCTCATATTATCTCGTAAATAGTCAAAACCTAATTCATTGTTAGTAGAATATGTTATATCACAATTATATGCCTTACGACGTTCGTCGTCGCTTGCACCACTGATGATACATCCTACTGTTAACCCAAGAAACATATGAATCCTTCCAACCCATTCCGGATCGCGCTGTGCCAAATAATCATTAACCGTTACAACATGCACCCCCTTGCCTGTCAAAGCGTTTAAATATGAAGGTAAAGTTGCAACCAATGTTTTACCTTCACCTGTGCGCATTTCTGCAACCATCCCTTTATGTAAAGCAACCCCCCCCATCATCTGAACATCGTAGTGTCTTAGACCTAACACTCTTTTTGACACTTCTCTTACAGTTGCAAAAGCTTCTGGTAAAATATCATCAAGAGTTTTCTGATTATTGAGAAGTTGCAAACGAAATTTTTGTGTTTGAGCACTTAATTTTTCATCAGAGTATTTAGACAAATCCTCTTCGAAGCCGTTAATTTCTTTTACAATCGAATTAAATGAATTTAAGTAGCTGTCATTAACTGTGCCAAATAATCTACGTAGTAAAGATTTTATCATATTTCTCTCTAAAAACTGTTTGTATATCTAATAGTTGTTGATACATTACCTAGATCATATATAAATATAAAGAAAAAAAGGTAGAAAATGAAAAATATTGTTATTCTAGTACTGTTAATGCTTGTTTTACCTCATTCTTACGCTGACGACGTAGTAGCAGAATATAATAACAAACAATTACACAAACGTGAAATTGAAGATCATTTAAAAACACTATTAAACGGTCAATTACCAGATAACAAAAAGCGTTTCGATGATTTTAATAACGAAACAAAAGCACGCTTTATTCAAGAAATGGTCCATCAAAAAGTCCTTGAAGATACTGTCAATAATTCTAACATCCAAAACACAGAGCTATTTAAAAAACAAATGGATGCCGTTCAAAAACAGGTAAAAGTTAACTTATATCTGGAACATTACGCAAATGACAAAATAAGCGATGGTTTAATCAAAACAGAGTATAAGAACTACATAAAATCATTAAAAGATAACGACGATCTTCATGTAAAGCATATACTGGTAAAAACCGAAGAAGAGGCCCAACGTTTACTTGACGACATAAACAGCGGCAAGATTTCTTTTGAAGATGCAGCAAAAAAGAATTCTTTAGACACCGGTTCAAAAGAAAAAGGTGGTGATATTGGCTTTGTATCTAAGGGACAAGTTGTGCCAGAATTTGAACAGGCAGCTTACTCTTTAAAACAAGGAAAGATTTCTAAACCAGTTAAAACTCAATTCGGTTTTCATTTGATAAAAGTAACCGAATCTCGTACTAAAAAAATTCCTACATTTGAAGAAATGAAGCAGCACCTAAAAAGTGCATTGTCAATGAAGATAAAGCAACAACACATTGCAGACTTAGTAGAAAAAGCAAAAGTTCAAGTTTTTGTAAATAAGAAGTAAGAATAGATGAAAATTGTAGCAATAAAAGAAAAAGCTCTTTACGAAAAAAGAATTGCTATCACTCCTACAATTGTTAAAATGTACACCTCTCTAGGATTAGAAGTGTTAATTGAAAAAGGCGCTGGTGAATCAGCTAACTTTTCTGACGAATCTTTTTCAAAAGCAGGAGCTACACTTTTTACTTCTGTAGCAGATACATTAAAAAAAACTGACATTTTGCTCAAGGTTCAACCAACTCCTAACAAAGACAAAGCTTGTGAAACAAAATTAATGCAAAAAGACTCTGTTATTATCGGAACCTTATCTCCTTTTCAAAACAAAGAACTATTACAAGAATATGCAGCAAATCATATATCGTCTTTCGCTCTAGAGCTGTTACCTAGAATAACTAGAGCCCAAGAGATGGATATTTTATCGTCGCAAAGCAGTCTTACAGGATTTAGAGCTGTTATTGATGCGGCCAATCATTTTGCCAAAATATTTCCTATGCTTGTGACATCCGCAGGTACAATATCTCCAGCAAAGGTTCTAGTGTTAGGGACTGGTGTCGCTGGGTTACAGGCTATTGCTACAGCAAAAAGACTGGGAGCAGTTGTTACTGGTTTTGATGTTAGGGAAGCTGCAAAAGAATCAGTTGAAAGTTTGGGTGCCAAGTTTGTCTTTCCTAAAATACAAAATCTCGAAACCAAAGCAGGCTACGCAAAAGAAGCTAGTAAAAATGAACAAGCAGTGATTCAAGAAACTATTGCAGAGCAAGTTAAAAAAGCAGATATCGTAATTTCTACAGCGCTCATACCTGGAAAAAAACCTCCTATATTACTCACAAAAACCATGATTGAAACAATGAGGCAAGGTAGTGTTGTGGTTGATCTAGTAGCTTCTCATGGTGGTAATTGTGAACTTACAAAAGCTAATGAAGTTATTAACCATAAAGGTATAACAATCATTGGACATGCTAACTATTCATCGCTGGTTGCTGAAGACGCCAGTAGCCTGTATGCACGCAATATTTTTAATTTTGTCAAACTCCTTTATAATAAAGAAACAAAGACTTTAAATATTGATCTGAGTGATGACATTATAAAAGCAACTTTATTGACTTATAAAGGTAAAATAACACAAGAACAATTTAGTAAATAAATATATGAAAGATTTTGATACAACTTTAGAAAACATGAAAGATGTTTCACAAAAACTCTCGGATATATCTCAGGACATCGCAATGCATGCAGATCGCTGCAATATGCTTGAAAGCCAGAACTTTTTATCTTTATTTGCTGTTTTTATACTAGCCTGTTTTGTTGGGTACTATTTGGTGTGGAAGGTTACTCCTGCATTGCACGCACCTTTAATGTCAGTAACCAATGCCATTTCTGGCATTATAATATTGGGGGCTATTATTGTGCTTGGTGTCCCTGGGTTAAACATTTCTCATAATTTAGGATTCTTTTCTGTTGTAATAGCCTCAATAAATATTTTTGGAGGATTCGTTATAACATATAGAATGCTTAGTATGTTTAGGAGTAGCAAATAATGTACACATCTCTTTATTTAGTAAATCTATGCAGCGCCATTCTATTTATTTTATCATTAAAAGGATTAGCTTCGCCTAAGTCTGCTTCTAAAGGAAATATGCTAGGAATGTTAGGCATGGCTATCGTGCTTATTTCTGTATGTTTTTATCCAAATATAAACAATAAACTTCTGATTTTATTAGGCATAGTAGTTGGTGGATCTATAGGAGTATACGTAGCACTAAAGATTCGCATGAATGCTATACCGCAACTTATTGCAGGTTTTCACTCTTTTGTTGGTTTAGCAGCTGTATTAATTGCCATTGGCGCATTTGTTAATCCAGAACATTATGGCATTGGCGAAACCGGTTCAATCAAAACAAGTTCACTAATTGAAATTACTTTAGGTGCTTTAATAGGTGCAGTAACATTCTCTGGCTCTATTATCGCATGCTTAAAGTTACTAGGATTTAATTTTAAATTTCTTGAATTTAAAGCTGTTAAGTTAGTTAACGCAATAATAGCGATTACAACCATAGTCTTAAGTATTATTTTTATTACCACACAACAGTGTGAATATTTATTATTAACAGTTGCGCTTTCAGTAGTCTTGGGAATTTTACTTGTTGGATATGTTGGCGGAGCTGATATGCCTGTTGTTGTATCTATGCTAAATTCATATTCAGGATGGGCAGCTTGTGGTATTGGCTTTACTTTAAGCAATCCACTTTTGATTATAACAGGTGCAATAGTTGGTGCAAGCGGTGCTATTTTAAGTTACATAATGTGTAAGGCTATGAATAGATCACTTCTCAATGTTCTATTTGGTGGAATTTCAAATAAAAGCTCTAGCGCAGCAACTACTAACAAAGCAGGTGGTAATATAAAATCTAGCAGCCCCGAAGATGCTGCTTTCATATTAAAAAACGCATCATCAGTAATTATTGTCCCTGGATATGGAATGGCTGTAGCACGTGCACAAAATGCCGTCAAAGAGCTAAACGATCTTCTAGAAAGAGAAGATATCTCTGTAAAATATGCAATACATCCAGTAGCGGGGCGTATGCCTGGGCACATGAATGTTTTGCTTGCAGAAGCTGGTATAGAATACGATAAGGTTTTTGAATTAGAAGATATAAATAGAGAATTTAGTAATACAGATGTTGTCATAGTAATTGGTGCCAATGACGTTACAAACCCAGCAGCAAAAACAGATAAAGACAGCCCTATTTACGGCATGCCTATCTTAGACGTAAACAAAGCAAAAAGCGTATTTTTCTTAAAAAGGAGTATGGCTCCCGGATATTCTGGGGTAGAAAACCAGTTGTTTTTTGAAAAAAATACATTTATGCTATTTGGAGATGCTAAAAGTACTGTAGAACACTTAATTAAGGAGCTAGAAAATCTTGAGTAGTATTAATGGTTAAGAGATTAGTATTTTTTCTTATTCCAATTCACAAGGAAGAGTATAAAAAGTTTCTTTCTATGGGAATGATGCTCTTCTTGGTTCTTTTTAACTACAATATTCTCCGCGCTCTTAAAGATGCATTTATTGTTCCTAATATTGGAGCAGAAGCAATCAGTTTTATCAAAATGTATATGGTTACTCCTGCTGCTCTTTTATTTGCTATTTTCTATGCCTATCTTACTAATGTTTTAGATTTCAATAGAATATTTTATTTGTTATCTAGTTTTTTTTTGATTTTTTTTCTACTATTTTGCTTTGTACTATACCCATATCTTACAGAAATACATCCATCTCCTGAACAAATCCAATATCTTATTAACTCTCACATTTCCATTGCTTCATTTACAATTCATTTAGACCATTTTAAATGGTTCTTTAAGATATACGGCAAATGGTTATACACTATTTTCTATATCTTTGCAGAGTTATGGGGATCCGCAATGATCTTTATGCTCTACTGGCAATTTGCAAATAGAATTACCAATACAGAAGAAGCCAAACGTTTATATCCAATGTGCGGATTTATAGGCCACATTGGTTCTACACTTGCAGGGCTATTTGTTCAATATTTTTCGTTACAAACTATACAACAATATATTTTTCTAGGTATTGAGTATGACAATAAATTGATTGTCGCCACCATGTTAGTTGCCAGCCTTTTTACCATTTGTTATATGGGCTTATTTTTCTATGCCACACATTACGTGCTAACACATAAAGTATACATCACAAAAGCAAAAAAACCTTCTGAACTAAAAACTAAAATTACTTTAGCAGAAAGCTTTAAAATTATCTTCTCATCTAAATATCTAGGGCTACTAATTATTCTAATATTCTCTTATGGTGTATCAATTAACATTATAGAAGGAGTCTGGAAATCAAAAGCTAAAGAAATATACGCTACTACTACGGAATTTTCTAATTTTACAGGAAATGTGCTTGCCTGGACCGGTGTTTGTTCAATGCTATTTATGCTACTTAGTGCGCATATCTTGAGAATATTTGGCTGGTTTGTTGGAGCAATGTTTACTCCAATAATGATGCTCATTACTGGTGGAATATTTTTTACATTTGTAGTTTTTCACAATACCGTTGCAGAGTTTTTTAGCACCTGGAATATTAATATCTTAGCTACAGCCGTACTACTTGGAACGATACAAAATGTTTTAACCAAGGGAACTAAATATTCATTATTTGATGCCACAAAAGAAATGGCTTATATACCCGCTAATGAACATATAAAATCAAAAGGAAAAGCAGCTGTAGATGTCGTGGGAGCACGTGGCGCTAAATCTGGTGGAGCATTTATTCAGTCTTTACTTTTTATGATTTTCCCAACAGCAACATACTCAACAATTGCACCATATTTAATGATAGTATTCATTATCGTAGTAATCGTCTGGATATATGGAGTGAAAAAATTAAATATCTCTTATCAATACAGGCTTTCTAGAGATTCTGAACATTAGACTTTTTTGGAACGCACACAACACAAAACTTATCATTCTATAATATCAATGATTACAGCTTCTGGTTTCTGAAGATTATTCCAATAATTTATACCCAAAGTAACGATCAAATTTAATACTTTGCCCTTGGCAAGCAATAACTCACCCATTGGACTCTCAATTGCTCTAAACGCTATGGCTTTAAAAAAAGATGAAGAGATATTATCAGCATCTTTCATTAAACAGCTAATATGTAATGATTGAAAAACATTTACATCTGTTATAATAACATTTCGTAACATAAATTTTGGTGATTCATTACCGCTGCCAAATGGACCAAATAAATTGATTTTATTAATAAAGTCAATATTAACATGATTGGCAGAAAGCAAAGATTCATATGTCAGAACTTTATTCTTATTTTTTTTGATTTCATCTTTTGAAATATTGCTTTCAAGAAAGTATTTCAACTCTTCCAGTTTATCTTTTACCAAGGAAAATCCTGCAGCCATTGCATGTCCCCCCCCAGCCAGCAATATTCCATCCTGATATGCCTTAGAAATTATTTGACCAATATTTACACCCTCAATAGATCTACACGAGGCTTTACCTAAATCATTACTATCAAAAGATATTACTATTGAAGGTTTATTATACTTTTCTTGAATTCTACTTGCTACTATACCTATGACACCTTGATGCCATCCTTGACCAGCAACTACAATACAATTACTTTCTTTGATACTGGCAGCTTGTTCCAAAGCATCTTTTAAAACATTAGCTTCTATAAGCTTACGTTCTGTATTAAAAGAATCCAACATTGCAGCTATTTCATAAGCACGATCATAATCATCACATGTTAGCAACTCCGCTCCTAAAGATGCTTTACCTACACGACCACCTGCATTAACTCTTGGTCCTAGAACAAAACCTAAGTGATAGGGCGTGATCCGATCTTTTACTGAAAGAAAATCCAATAATGCTTTGAGACCGACATTATGAGTTTTAGACATTATCGACAAACCTTGTCTGACAAAAGCTCTATTCAAACCAGTTAAAGGTACTACATCGCAAACTGTACCTAAAGCAACAAGGTCTAATAATTGCACTAACGTCTTGCTGTGATTATCCGCTACAGCAAGATCCTGATTTGCAATTTTTTTTGATAACGCCACAACCACTAA
>JAGORE010000021.1 GCA_018062985.1 Rickettsiales bacterium
CTTTTGATTATAAGCTTACCTTTGTGATCATCAACTATTTTTTTTACTATTGTTAACCCAAGGCCAGTACCTTTGTTTCTAGTAGTAAAATATGGTTCAGTCAACTTATTAATTATTTTTTGTTCTAATCCTTTGCCGTTATCAGAGATAGTTAATTTTATTTTATCAGATTCTTTGACTAAAGAGACGTTAATCAGGCCTTGATTATTTTTTCCTGTTTCAGATTCTTCAATAGACTCTTCGGCGTTTTTTAATATATTTGTTAGAACCTGATTAATCTGAGTTTCATCACAAAGTGCAAAGATATTTTTTTCTACATCAATGGTATAATTTATTTTTGTAGCCAGAGCTTGTCTAGAAAGTGCTATTTCTTTGACGATATTACTCAAGTGTATTTTCGTGAATACAGGGGAAGGCATTTTAGCAAAATATGAAAATTCTTTAATAATTAAACCAATGTCTTTTACGTGTCTAATAATCGTATCAACGTATAATGAAAAATTCTCTTTATCTTTGACTTGATCTGAGTATTTTTGTTTCAAACGTTCTGCTCCTAAATAAATAGGTGTGAGAGGGTTTTTGATTTCATGCGCGATTCTTCGGGCAACATCAGACCACGCCTTATCTTTTTGAGCGTGTAATGCATCAGTCATATCATCGAATGCTATGATGCATTTATAAGAATCTTTGTTGGAAATATTGGCGATCACTCTAACAATCAATGTAGATATTTTTTGACCCACTTTTATATTCAGTTCGCCACCTGAAGTTTTAGAGTCGCTATGTAGGGCTTCGTGGATCAGGGGAAGAAATATTTGGATTTTTTTATCTATGTTGTCATTGATGTCTTGAGCGATAATCTTTTGCGAATCAAGTTCAAGAAGTTTTGCTCCAGCGGTGTTTATTAATTGCACCTTATTATCTTTTGATATTGAAATAACTCCAGTTGATATTCCAGATAAAACAGTTTCATTAAATTTACTTTTTTCATGAATTTCTTTATATGCAGTTAGTAATTTATCTTGCTGTTTTGAGATTCTGGCTATCATTTCGTTAAAGGCCTTTGACAATACAGCTATTTCATCGTTATCTGGGCCTTCTGTTACTTTAATAGAAAAAATACCTTGTCTTGCTTTCTCAGTTGCTTGTACCAATTGTGTTATTGGTTTTGTAAAGCTGCTCGAGAATAGTATGCCAGCATATATAGCAGCAAAGAGGATTAGCATTGACACAATAATAAAAATAATGGCAAAGCGTATTTCCATTTCTGTAATATTTTGTTTTATATTGCTATATCTTAATGCGGCACGCTTAGATTTAGATATGTGATCTATTATTCGATCATCCATATACTTGCCAACGATAAGATAGGCATCTGGGATACTAGATAGCGCAGTGATAGCCCGTACTTTATTTGAATTTGCCTTTAATGGTATTAGAAACACCCCATTTTTACTTTCTTTAAGAAAATTCTCAGGAAATGTTTCGAATGATAAGGAAATACCAAGTCTGCTTCGTGCGATTGGTTGATTTTTATGTAATATTACTGCTTCTGAGAGGTTATTTAAATCTGTAAGAGAAGATAATATATCAGAGAATAGGACTTTGTTGTCTAAGAGATTGTATTTCAAGACATTTGAGTTGATTTCTAATGCCATAGCTGCAGCACGGTTTTTGATGGTATTTTGATTCTCTATAATATAAGACTCGGCTACTTCTATAGACTCATCTAGAACGGTATTTATTCTTTTATCAAACCATGAGTCAATACTGTAGTTAAAGAATAACATTGCTGCAATTACAACGATTATTGTTGGAATGCTAGCGATAGCACTGAACATTATTAGGATCTTATTTTGTAATCTAGATCCGTAATTTTTGTTTTTTTGTGATACCCAAATCAAAAATAATTTACGCGAGACTACAATAATTAATGAAAGGAATAGGATTAAATCTAGGATTAACAACGAGATAACATAACTATTGTAGTATAGTGGCGCATTACCTCTAGATAGTAAAGTATATGTAGAAATGCTTGAGAATAAAACTGCTATAAGTAAAGCAATAGAAATATTGGTGCTTGTTAGGAAGCGTCTATATCTATTTTTTGTCATCTAGTTTTATATGAAACTCTTGTATTTTATTTTTAATGGTATGTCTGTTGATACCTAAGATTTTAGCTGCTTTTGATTGATTGTTTTTTGCCTCTTTTAAAGAAAGTCTTATTAGAATTTCTTCTATTTCACTTAAGATGCACTTATGCAGCTGTAATTTGTGAAGATCTTTATTGTGATCTTGAAAAAATTCTTGCAGATAGTCTGTGACGACTTGTTTTAGTGATAGTTTTTTAGTCATAGTTAGAAACTTCAATATCTATATAAAGTGATAGAATATATGAACACAGCAATTAAATCAAGTAGTTGAATTAGGTAGTGTAAAAGTATGCATAGTTAATTTGTTAGCATACTCATGGATTGTTCTAATTCCTTAGTACAATCAGGGTTAGTTTGTGTTTCAAAAAATTCATTGATTAGGTCTATTGCCTGTGTTGCATTATTTATATTATAAAAAGTTACTCTAAATTTTGCAGAATTTGATAAGCCAGATGTATACCAACCTATATGTTTCCGAGCATTTTTGATACCAACGTTTTCTCCGTAGTGTTCGAGCATATCTGTGTAATGAGAAATCACAATATTTTGTTGTTCTTTTAATGATGGAGAGGGCAGTATTTCTTTATGTTTTAAGTAATGGATTATTTGATTGATTAACCATGGTTTGCCATAAGTACCTCGTCCAATCATTATGCCATCGGCACCTGACATACTTAGGCATTGTTCCGCATCTTGTATTGTTTTGATATCTCCGTTAGCGATGACTGGTATTTTCACGGCATCTTTAACTGATTTAATAAAAGCCCAATCCGCATTTCCATTATACATTTGGCAACGTGTTCTGCCATGTACGGTAAGCATTTTAATGCCGAGATCTTCAGCAATTTTTGCAATTTTTGGTGCGTTTAGATGATTATCATCCCATCCTTTGCGCATTTTAAGTGTCACAGGTATCTTTACTGCGTTTACTGTGGCTTCGAGAATTTGTGCTGCTAATTTCTCATCTTTCATTAATGCCGAACCAGCATTACCTCCAACCACTTTTTTTACCGGACAGCCAAAATTTATATCAATAATTTGTGCACCCGTGTCTTCATTTAGTTTAGCTGCTTCTGCCATTACTGTTGGTTCACAACCTGCTAGTTGTACAGATGAAATATCTTCATTATCTGCTCTGCTAGCTTTTTGTAAAGATTGCTTTGTTTGTAAGATCATTGCTCTACTTGCGATCATCTCAGAAACGACTAACCCTGCACCGATTTTTTTAACCAATTTTCTAAATGGCATATCTGTTACCCCAGACATTGGTGCTAGAATTACTGGTTCAAAAGACAAGTTATCAATTTCGATCTTTTTCATACATTGTTTAATTAAGACTTTTTTACTTTATATCACATTTTTTATTTATTAATATATTTTTCGTTTTTGACTTATAAGTAATAGTGATAATCTTAACAAAATTTGAGTAGCAGGAATTATGAATTCTCACAAGAGACCTGATTTAGGAATGTTTTCTAAAAATAGACCAAGTAAGGAACTTAGTGCCGAAATGATAAATAAAAATATTTGGGTTAAAGGGTGTCCGATACCAATAGATCGTTTAATGTTACTTAATCTTTCTTATGTTGATTATGAAGGCACAAAGAAACATAATGGACAAATGGTAGTTTTTGATGTGGTAGCAGATAGCGTATTGAAAATATTTCAGGAACTATATTTAGTTGCCTTTCCTATTAATAGCATTAATTTAATGAATCAATTTGATGGCGATGATAATAAGTCCATGAATGTTAATAATACTAGTAGCTTTAATGGTAGAAAGATTGCTAACACTACAAGATGGTCTGTGCATAGCTATGGAATGGCAATTGACATTAATCCAATACAAAACCCATGTTTAGATACAGAATATAAGCCAGGTAAACAATCTGTAGATGTGTTTCCAGCCCAAGGAATAGAGTACATGAATAGAAGTAATCTTAGACAAGGTATGGTAGAGTCTGTGATTGATGAGTCGATCAATCTAACGGTTGTAGAATTATTTAAAGATAATGGCTTTAGTGTGTGGGGGGGGGCTTGGAATTTTCCTATAGATTTACATCATTTTCAGGTGCCAACAGATGAAGCTAAAAAATTAGCGAATATGTCTTTTGATGAAGGTATGAGCTATTTTTCTTTAATGTTACAGAATAAATGAAGTGTTCATATATTATCTAAGCCCTAGCAAACAAAAATTTATAGACTGTTTTTTTGTGTTATACTTTTAAATATAGGGGCATTAACACTGTAAAGGAGATGCAATGGAGAACGTTTATATAGTTGATTGTTTAAGGACGCCAATAGGATCTTTTATGGGTTCTTTATCTAGCAAAGATGCTCATGAACTAACATCTACACTTATTCACACATTGTTTAATAAAAATCATAATGTCAATAAAAATGATGTTCAAGAAGTGATATTAGGGGAGATTTTAACAGCTGGTCATGGTCAAAATACAGCAAGACAGGCAGTAATTAATGCGGGATTGTCTTATTCAGTACCGGCATTTTTGATAAATCAGGTGTGTGGATCTGGTTTAAGAGCGGTATCTTTGGCTAGTAATTTTATATCTTCTGGCTCACATGATTTAATGATTGCTGGTGGTCAGGAAAGTATGTCGAGAGCATATCACGCTGCGTATTTGCGGAGTGGAACTAGAATGGGTGACATCAAAATGGTTGATACCATGATTAGTGATGGCTTAACGGATGTCTTTAATAATTATCATATGGGTATTACGGCTGAAAATCTTGCTGAAAAGTATAAGATTAGTCGAGAAGAGCAAGATGAATTTGCCTGTAATTCACAAAAAAAAGCAGTGCGCGCACAACAAAACGGAGAGTTTGTAGATGAAATTGTGCCGATACAAGTAAAAAGCAAAAAAGATATAATTACTGTCTCAGGAGATGAGTTTATTAGGGCAGATGCCACGTTAGAAAAGCTATCAAAGCTCTCACCATCGTTTAAAAAAGATGGTACTGTAACAGCTGGAAATGCTTCAGGTTTAAATGATGGTGCGGCAATAGTGTTGTTGGCTAGTGAAAGTTATGTGAGAAAAAATAAAATTACACCAATGGCAAGAGTAGTAAGCCATGCTTCAACTGGTTGTGATCCTGCGCTTATGGGTATTGGTCCGGTTGGTGCGGTAAGAGCTGCATTAGCCAAAGCTAAATGGGGTATTGACGATTTGGATGTTATTGAAGCAAACGAAGCATTTGCAGCACAGGCCATTGCAGTGAATAAAGAGCTTAAATGGAATGTTGATGTAGTAAATACAAAAGGTGGGGCAATTGCTCTGGGGCATCCTATAGGTGCTTCTGGGGCGCGGATCTTAGTTACTTTAGTTCATCAGTTAAAGCATAAATCAAAGAAGAAGGGGTTGGCGACTTTGTGTATTGGTGGGGGTATGGGTGTGGCAGTTTGTATTGAAGCTATCTAGGTTCGTTATGAGAAAACGAGAAGAAGCAGAAGATAAGCAAGTAGATGTCATCCATTCCTCAGAGAAAAAAGATGAGCATTTAAAAAAGGAGCCATTTTCAAAGAGATTGAAGATATTTTGTTTGCATCCCACGGTTTGGAGACTAGCAATATTAGCTGTAGCAGTTGCTACCACTATTATTACAGCTGGTGCAATGATTCCGCTAATTAGCCTAGCTGCAACAGCAGTAACAGCTTTAATTAGTGTGGTTGGTAAAACATTGCAACACCGCTCTCTTGAAAGATCTAAATTTCAAAACGGCTTAACCAAAGTTATAGAAAAAAGAGAAAATGATATTCAGCAATTAAGGCACGTACAACCGAATGTGTTTAGAGCTTTAGAGAAAGCTGGCCAACCTTTTGCTAAAGCTAGTGAAATACATGAAATAAAAAATGTAAAACCTGAGAATAGAGGATGGTCAGTTGCTAGAGTTCTTTCTTTTATTGGATTAGAGCAGTTTTGGACTATTTCTCTATTTTCCACAGTAGCTAATCCTATAGGTATTGCTGTGTATGCAGGGGGTATAGCTTTGGGGACTGCGGTTGTTAAGTCTGAATATGATTATAGGGTCAAAGAAGAGCAAGAGAGGTCAAGGCTCAAACAAGAGACAAATGAACGTTGTAAAATGCTGGGTATTGCTAAATATAAGAATGATAAAGAATTATATCAGCAATTTAAAGATCGTATGATTAATTACAAATCGGTTGAATTGTTTTGTAAAAAAGATATGTCTAAGGCTACAGATGAAGAAATAACACATGAATTTAATACTATTCGTGCAGATGTAGCCGCAAAAATGCAGTTTACTAATATTCCACAAGAGGTATCTTTTACTAGGAATTTTTTAAATGCGGTGAATCCATTAAAAGAAGAAAATGCAGTTAGGACGTTTGATATTGATTTTGATGAGGACAAACTTCATTTTGCTATGCGTAAAGGCTATGAAAAAGTAAAAACCTCAGCTAAAGCAGTATCAGATGTTAAAGCAGAAGAACTTGCTGCTGCTAGACAAAGGCTGGAAGAAGGTCATGTTAGTACAGGGCATGAGCGTACTACAAAAACTGTAGAAGAGGTTAGCACGAAATTTCGTGATGCAGTTAAAACAGCAGAAATTAAAGATGGAGAAGGGGTGTCACCTTCAAAGAAAACTAAGTCTGAATCTCGTAGAAAAGAGCTCTATATCTTGCGAGCTAGCCATACTG
>JAGORE010000022.1 GCA_018062985.1 Rickettsiales bacterium
CCCCTGAATATGGACTAAAAAGAATAGAATATTGGTGGTCTCATGAGCATTGGTCTAATGGTTTAAAAACATCTTGGCAGCCTAAGATGAAACCTATTTGGTTTACAGAGTTTGGTTTTCCTTCGATGAATAAATCTGTTAATGTGCCGTATGAAACATATGATCCTAAATCAGGTAAAAAACCAAAGCACACAAGTGGCAACCCTGATTTTGCATTGCAAATACGAGCTATACGAGCAACATTAGAGTATTGGCGTAATAAAAGTGATGTTGTGCAGAATACTTTTTTATGGGCTTGGGATGTACGACCATTTCCATATTTTCCACAAAGATTAGATTTGTGGTCTGATGGAGACCAATGGTCAAGAGGGCATTGGATTAACGGCAAAATAGACGTAGTAAGCCAAGTAAAGTTTTTACCAAATATTGATGTTTGTAATCTTAAGACTAATGCAAACACAACTATAATTGATGGGTACTACAATCGAATTAAAAATATTGATGCACCAAGCACTGTCTATACTGCAAAAGGTGCTAAAATTATTTCTAAAGTTCTGTCGCTAGGATGTAATTAATCTTAGTGTATCTCTATATTGTCTTAGTATGTATTTCTTAAAATTATACGGATTGATTTTAGTGAGTGTTTTGTTTATACTACCTTTGCCAGAGTGGACAACTAATTTATGAATCCGGTCAGGTCTGAAAGGAAGCAGCCGCAATAAACTTATGTTGGGTCGCTCTGGTTTTTTATAGGAGTGTTTAATGAAACATCACGAAACAGATGTAGTGGTAATTGGCGCTGGACCTATTGGATTGTTTACAGTCTTTCAAGCAGGAATGCTTAAGATGAAATGTCATGTTGTTGATTCGCTTGAAACAATAGGTGGGCAATGTGCTGCGTTATATCCAGAAAAACCAATATATGACATACCTGCATATCCAGAAATTTCTGGAGGAAAACTTATTGAATCTTTAGCTAAGCAGGCCGAACCATTTTCGCCAGTGTTTCATTTAAATCAGCAAGTAGTCAAGCTTGCACCAAACACGGATGGTGGTTTTGATGTGATCACTTCAAAAAATAATTTAATTAAAAGTAAAGTGGTGATTATTGCAGCTGGTTGTGGTGCTTTTGGTCCGAATAGACCTCCGCTTGCTGATATAGAAAAATACGAAGGCAATTCAGTATTTTATGCTGTGGTTAATCCTAGTAAATTTAAAGATAAAAAAGTTGTAATTGCTGGTGGTGGTGATTCTGCAGTTGATTGGGCAATTATTCTTGCTGATATTGCAAAATCAGTTTCAATTGTACATAGGCGTAATAAATTCCGTTGTGCGCCTGAAAATAGCGATAAACTACATTCTTTGCACAGACAAGGTAAGGTGTTTATCGAAGCACCTTATCAGTTAGATTCTTTGGAAGGTGATGACGTTAACTTGAAATATGTTAATGTTGTTGATTTAGATGGTAATAAGAAATCTATTGAAGCTGATGTTTTGTTACCGTTTTTTGGTCTCTCCATGGATATTGGTCCGATAGTTGAGTGGGGCCTTAATATAGAAAAAAAGCATATTGCTGTTAATCAGTCTACAATGGAAACTAATATAAAAGGTATCTATGCTGTAGGGGATATTGCAACTTATTCTGGTAAATTAAAGCTAATTTTAACTGGATTTTCAGAAGTTGCTATGGCATGTCATTCTGCTTATGACATTATATATCCTGATACACCTTTGCATTTTGAATATTCTACGACTAAAGGTGTCAAGAGTTAGTTAGCTAATAAGAAAGAGGAAGATGGTAGGGAAGATTATAGATGGTAAGCAAATAGCTTCTCGCATTACTGATGCAATAAAAAGTCAGGTTGAAGATCTGATAAGTTCTCGAAATATAAGCTTAAAATTAGCAGTAATTATGGTTGGGCATAATCCAGCGAGTGAGCTCTACGTTTCTCGTAAGGTTATGGTGGCCAAGAATATAGGTATTGATACAGAAATTTTTCGTTTGAACGATGACGTTGATGTTGTAGATCTAGAAAAAAAAATATCTGAACTCAATGTTGATAAAGCTGTACATGGAATTTTAGTACAATTACCGTTACCTAAGCATATAAATATACATAGAGTAATTGATACAATAGACCCTTTGAAGGATGTTGATGGTTTTACTTATACAAATATTGGCAAACTCATTACTATGCAGGATGGTTTGTTTCCATGCACTCCGCAAGGTTGTTTAGAGTTAATCAAATCTGTGAATCCGAATATTAGTGGGAAGAATGCAGTTGTGATTGGCAGGTCTAATATTGTTGGGAGGCCGATGTCTAATATTCTCATGAATGAAGATTGTACCGTAACGGTTGTGCATTTAGAAACTAAAAACCCTAAAGAAGTGGCGCGTTCGGCAGATATTTTAGTTGTTGCTACGGGTGTGCCGCATTTAGTCAAAGAAGATTGGGTTAAGGATGGTGCGATTGTTATTGATGTTGGTATTTCTAAGGTTGTTCAAGATGGAAAAGAAAAAATAGTTGGTGATGTTGATTTTAATAATGTTCTGAAGAAAGCTGGGGCTATTACGCCTGTACCGGGAGGTGTAGGGCCAATGACAATAGCTTACTTGATGAAAAATGTAGTAAAGGCATATAGGATGCAGAATAATCTATAAGCATGTTAGAAAACATCGCTAGTATTGGCTAAAATATTATATGTTATTAAGCTATCATCATCATGGGCATTCGTTAGAATGCGTGATGATCTCTTAGATTTTTTCAAGCTATCGTCATGGCGAGTGCATTTATGCACGTGGCCATCTCCTAAAATTATAAACCGTCAGTGTCACAACTCCTGAGATTGCGACGCTCGACAATGTCTCGCTCGCAATGACGAATTTGGCCAAAACTCAAGAGGTCATCATACCCCCACTTCGTTCCGTTCGCAATGACGTTTCTGCATTGTTATCAGCATAAGATTTTTTATAGAGCTTATCGTCATGGCGAGTGCATTTATGCACGTGGCCATCTCCTAAAATTATAAACCGTCAGTGTCACAACTCCTGAGATTGCGACGCTCGATAATGTCTTGCTCGCAATGACAAATTTGGCCAAAACTCATGAGATCATCACACTCCACTTCGTTCCGTTCGCAATGACGTTGTTTCAGGTTCTATCTTGATTTCGTGTAATATGAAATAGTGCGTAGTAAAAATAGCCCAGCGCTGTAAAGAAGACGATATTAGACTTCAAGGAATTATTAGTGGCTATTATGAAATTTAAGAATGATGGATTAATAATAGCAACATAGCTATTTAATACAAATTCAATGATAAGAGAAGGAAAGCTAGAAAATATAGCTATGCGGTATATTGAAAGAAAGTTTGGAGTCCTTTTTAATATTTTTATGTATAAAAATCCAAAGGCAGAAAAAAACAATAGATTCAAACCAAGAATTAGTGCTTTGATTATTGTGGCAACCACATAAAATAATACAAAGATAAAATTTAGGTGATCTTGAATCATTTCTATTTGGTCAACTATAGTTCGTGGTGAAAGAAAGCTATTTTTTGGCATATGTATGCTAAAACTTATAAACACATAGTTAGTTCCTGATAAAATATAAGTACCGTCTTTTGCAATGATGATTGGTATGTTTTTTATTTTGAGGTTACTAAGATTGTTTTGTTTTGCAAACCCTAAAATAGGTGTTTTGTTTTCTGTAAAAATAGTTTCTGGGACAGTGTCTGGAATTTCTAAAATGTAATCTTTTATTGCTAGTGACTCTGGTAATTGTTTTGCTATATAATTAAGATTAGCTTTTTTGAGTAACTCACTGTTTTCTATGGTATTTTTTGAAAATATGTACAGTGGTAAAACAAATGCTAAGTTTGTTACAAACATTACTATAAGAAAATACTGAAGCTTGGGGCCTTTAACGTTGTGATAAAGGTCTATATAGAAGTCTTTAGAGCAAAAAGAATATTGTATTATTTGTATTAATCTTTTTAGAAACATTTCAGAGTTTATATTGATATTTATTGTTATAACTAGTATAACTTTATGTTATTATTTTCAATATTAAATTTCATGAAATACACTATTTCTCAGTATAAAGAACTGGCTAACTGTATTAGAGTTTTAACAATAGATGCGGTTGAAAAAGCTAAATCAGGACATCCTGGGATGCCTCTTGGTATGGCTGATTTTGTTACAGTATTGTATTCTGATTTTTTAAAATTTAATCCGTATGACTCACAATGGTCTAATAGAGACAGACTAGTGTTATCTGCTGGTCATGGGTCTATGCTTTTGTACAGTCTTTTATATCTTACGGGTTATAGTGATATTAGCTTAGAGGATATTAAAAATTTTAGACAAATAAGGAGTAAAGCTGCTGGCCATCCAGAATTTGAAATGCTTGGTGCGGTAGAGGTTACTACTGGTCCATTAGGCCAGGGTGTGGCTAATGCTGTTGGTATGGCGCTTGCTGCAAAAATATCAAATTCTAGATTAAATGCACCATTATTAGATCATAAAATCTATGTTATTGCTGGTGATGGTTGTTTAATGGAGGGTATTTCACATGAAGCAGCGTCTTTAGCTGGTCATTTACAATTAGATAATCTTGTTTTGGTTTATGATGATAACGGCATTACTATCGATGGGAAAAAAGATCTAGCTGATTCTGAAAATGTTTTAGACAGATTTCGTGCTTATAATTGGGATGTGTATCAAATAGACGGACATGATTATCAAGATATTCATAATGTTTTGTCTAAAATACAAGAGGCAAAAAGGCCAGTATTTATTTCTTGTAAAACAATCATTGGTTATGGCTCTCCTAATAAAGAAGGAACTGAGAAATGCCATGGGTCACCTTTGGGCAAAGAAGAGGTGTTGTTAGCAAAAAGATTCTATCATTGGGATAGTGAGAAAAGTTTTTTTATACCTGATGATTTATTAAAAATATGGCGAGATATTGGGGCTAAATCAAAAGATGTTTATGATCATTGGCATAAGAACATTCATGATTTAGATAATGCACAAAAGAATCTTATAACAAAGAATTTAGCAAGTTATGAGTATAAGATTAATAAAGCTGTTTCTGATTTAAAGAGAAAGGCTATTGGCAGCGATAAGAAAGCTACGCGTGTTAGTTCAGGAGATGTGATTGAGGTCTTAAATAAAGTTATACCTTTATGTGGTGGTTCAGCAGATCTTACAGGTTCTAACTGTAGTAAAGCTAAAGATATGGTTGAGATACAAGCAAACAGATATTCAGGCAACTATATAAACTATGGTATTAGAGAGCATGCGATGGGTGCTGTGATGAATGGTATTGCTACTTATGGTAACATGTTTGTTTATGGTGCTACATTTCTTGTTTTTTCTGATTATATGCGTCCAGCCATTAGAATGGCAGCCCTAATGCATTTACCGACTATATATGTGATGACTCATGATTCAATAGGTCTTGGTGAAGATGGTCCAACACATCAACCCATTGAGCAAATAGCCTCTTTAAGAGCCATGCCTAACTTGAATGTTTTTAGACCCGCTGATTTTACAGAAACAATAGAATGCTGGCAATTAGCATTGCAGTCGAAACACACCCCATCTGTATTGTGTTTAACAAGACAATCTTTACCTAATGTGCGTTTAGAATATATAGATGAGAATTTATCAGTAAAAGGTGGTTATATATTATCAGATTCAGATTCTAAGCCAGAAATAGTTATTCTAGCTAGTGGCTCTGAAGTTTCAATTGCTTTAGAGGTAAAATCATTTTTAGGAAAGCAGGGCACATCTGTTAGGGTTATATCTGTGCCTTGTTTTGATTTATTAGCAGAACAAGAGCATGATTATATTGATAATATCATCCCTTCTTATAGTATCAAAGTAGTGATAGAAGCAGCGAGTAAATTTGGCTGGGAAAGATTTGTAGGAAGAGAAGCTATATTCTGTTGTATTGATAGTTTTGGTAAATCTGCGCCCGCACAAGATCTTTATGATTATTTTGGTTTGAATGTTGAAACTATCGTAAAAAAAATTCTAACAAAGGTTAAAAGTTAATGTCTATAAAAATTGGAATTAATGGCTTAGGGCGTATTGGCAGATGTATTATCAGAGCAATATGTGAGTATAATGTTTCTGATGTTGAAATTGTAGCAGCTAATAGTGGTCAGGATGCAGAATCTTATGTAAATCTTTTGAAATACGATTCTGTGCATGGAAGATTTGCCGAGGATGTAAATGTAAAAAATGGTGACATCCATATTGGTAAGCATGTGATAAAGATGACTCATCAGAGAGACCCGCAAGATATTCCGTGGGGAAAATTAGGTGTCGATATTGTTTTTGAATGTACTGGTAAGTTTACAAAACATAAAGATGCTATGAAGCATATTACAGCTGGAGCTAAAAAAGTTTTGATTTCTGCTCCTAGTGAAGATGCAGATGTTACTATAGTTTATGGCGTTAATAACCAAGCTTTAACTTCAGAACACAATATTATTTCTGTTGGCTCATGTACAACAAATGCGATCGCGCCTTTAGCTAAAATATTAAATGACGACATTGGTATTGCAGAAGGATATTTAACTACAATACATTCTTATACTAATGATCAAAGAATTTTAGATAATAGTCATAAAGATCCACGTAGAGCAAGAGCTTCAAGTTTATCGATGATTCCAACTTCTACTGGTGCAGCAAAGGCCATAGGCCAGGTGTTGCCAGAATTATCAGGAAAGTTATCAGGTTAAGCTATTAGAGTGCCTGTGCCTAATGTTTCATTAATAGATTTTACTTTTATTGCGAGAAAGAGGT